>JALRFZ010000209.1 GCA_023253615.1 Verrucomicrobiales bacterium
ATCCCAAGCACAAGAGCAAGAAGGTCGACATCTTCCCCGGCTGTACTTACTGCCACCCCGAAGTCGCCAGCGTCGGACTCACCGAGCGCGCCTGCAAGGAGAAGGGCATCGCCTACAAGGTCGGCAAATTCCCCTTCCAGGCGAGCGGCCGCGCCCTCGCCGTCGGCGAGCCGGAAGGTTTCGTGAAGCTCATCTACGGTGAGAAGTACGGAGAGCTCCTCGGCGCCCACATCATCGGGGCGGAAGCGACCGAACTCATCGCCGAGATGGGACTCGCCATCACCCTCGAAGCCACCTACGAGGAACTCGAGAGCACGATCCACGCGCACCCGACGCTTTCGGAGGCGATCCACGAAGCGACGAGCGACGCTTTCGGACACGCCATCCACATCTGATCGTATCCAAACCGATCGACGGATTTCACGAAGGGCGCCCCGATGGGGCGCCCTTTTCGTTTTCGGGGATGGATTCAGCAAACGCGATTCCTCACCCTCGGATCATTCCGAGGACCCGACCACTCACCATACCAATCGACCGACTGGATTGGTAAATCGGGACCAGGTCCAGTTCCGCACCTTCCAGACTCCAGCACACGGCATCCTTCGAGAAACAAAGACAAGGCTCGCCATTCCGCATCAAAAACCAAAAGCGATAAAGGGAACAGCCGAAGGGATCCGATTCACGAAGTTCTTCAGCCTTCGCTTCCGCGAGCGGAAAATGCTTCATCCACGCATCGCGCTTACCCTGGTCGCCATACCCTGAAGTGTCTTCTCGGGCGTTCCGCCACTCCCAATCCACTCGCTCAAGGGCAAACGCTCCGACCACAAACGCCATGACGCGATAGGCCAAGGTTTCCCTCGAAGTCGGTGGAACCTTCCCGGGAACCTCAAAGCCGCTCACGCGTGACATCTCATCGAGCACCTCCCGGAATCCTCCTTCGCAAAGGCAACGGAGCAAAAGATCCTCGAAATCGATTCGCGCACCCGACGGATTCGACGGAACGTCAAAGCCTCCGACGCGGTTCAAGTGGGCGACCCAACTCGACGCGTAAAAGGTGAGGCAATCGTACTGCCCGCCCCCCGGATGCGTTTCGATCACGGTCGAAGAGCCGGGATGGCGACGATGGAACTCGGCAGCCAGCCGCCAACTGATCATTTCCCGAACCTGTCGAGACGGAATCACCGGCGTGTCATTCACCATTCGAGTTCCGTCCATTCCTCTGTCACCTCCCCAGCGCCGCCGCCACGTTCCGGAAATTCACGAGACCGGCCTCGATGTTCTCAATGATTTCATCGGCGAGATCGGCCGGCTCGGGCAGGTTGTCGAGATCGGTGATTGAGTCGTCCTTCAGCCAGAAAAGATCGAGGCTCGTCTTGTCCCTCGCCGCCAGCTCTTCGTAGGTGTAGCGCCGCCAACGGCCGTCGGGATTCTTTTCGGCGTCCCAGGTCTCCGTCCGTTTGTGGCGCGTCCCGGCACGGTAGCAGTTGATGAACTCCCGCAGATTCTCCAACCGCAGCGGATTGCGCTTCAGGGTGTGGTGGATGTTGGTGCGGTAGTCGTAATACCAGACCTCTTTCGTTGCGACGTCCTTCCCCGCGGGTCGGTTGTCGAAAAAGAGCACGTTCGCTTTCACGCCCTGGGCGTAGAAGATCCCGGTCGGCAAACGCAGGATCGTGTGCAGCTCGGCCGTCTCCATCAGCTTGCGGCGGACGGTTTCTCCGGCCCCGCCCTCGAAGAGCACGTTGTCGGGCAGTACCACCGCGGCGCGCCCGTCGATCTTGAGGAGGGAAACGATGTGCTGAACGAAGTTGAGCTGCTTGTTGCTGGTACTCGTCCAGAAGTCCTCGCGCAGGATGACGGCGTCTTCCTTCTCGGTGTCG
>JALRFZ010000220.1 GCA_023253615.1 Verrucomicrobiales bacterium
GTGGATCGCGGTCCAACCGCCCGGCTTCCTCGACTTCGCCCTCGAAGATTGCCTCGTGCCGCAGCGTGAGCCGCTCTATCCGGAGGATTATCCCGACAAAATTACCACGCCGGACGGATCAGCCGGGTTCCCGCTTGTCTACCTGCACAATCCTTCCGACCCCGCCGACGGCATCACCGCGCGCATTCCCCTCGTCGAGCTTCCCCACCTCCCGCCCTGGTTCGGGGAATGGCTCGTGCCGGGTTGGCTCGGGGAAAAGGTCGCGGCCCTGCTGCGCTGCCTGCGCAAGGAGATGCGGACGATGCTGCCGGCGAACCGCGCCGTCGTCGATGATTTCCTCGACGCCTGGGAGGGATATGAGCCGCACTGTGGCCTGCTCGAGGCGCTCATCGATAATCTCCACGAGGCTCACGGGCTGGATCTGACTCCCGGTTCCTTCGAGCTCGATCGCTTGCCCCCGCATCTCCATCTGCGTTTTGATATCGTCGACGACAAGGGCCGCGTCGTGGGGCACGGACTCGATCTCGAGGAGCTCCAGCGTGGTCTCGCCGGGAAGGTACGCGACCGCTTCGACCAGGTCGCCAAGGGCCGCTTTGCGAAGCAGGGGATCACCACCTGGAACTTCGGCGACCTGCCGCGTCACGTCGACCTCGATCGCCATACCACAGGGTTCCCGGGCTTGCTCGATGCCGGCAAGGACGGTGTCGCGATGCGCCTCTGGCCCTCCGGGCGCTGTGCCCTCATGCAGCATCGCCTCGGCCTGACGCGCCTCTACCGACTCGTCCGCAAAGACCCCCTCGAGCGCCTCCTCGGAGTGATTTTCGCGGGCCGTGCCGTTACAATTCCTGGCCCGGCCGGGACAAAGATTGTAACGAAGCCGGCGGGGGATTTCAATTCGCTGGCGGCGGCTTTTGGCGGGCTCTCGAAGACGCCGGCGCCGAAGGAAACGGTGCGACCGGCTCCGGTGGCGAAGGATGTTCCTGCGACGGGTCGATTCCTGACGCCGGCGGAGGCATTGGTGCTGACCAAGGTGGGGCCCGAAGCGGCGCAGCATCGCGAGCATTTGCTGCGGCGGATTTTGAGTGATCTGTTAGGCGATCCTCTTTCGGCGAGGGATTGGGAGAAGGCGGTCGCGCGCTGCGACGCGGAGCTTTTTGCCCATGCTCCGGCGGTGTGTGAGTCGGTCGCGAAGATCCTGCGGGTCGTCGAAACCGTGAGCGGACTCCTTGCCACGGCTCCACGTGGCTACGAGGAGTCGGTGACCGACGCGCGTCGACAACTCGATCGTCTCCTCGCGCCCGGATGGCTGCTGGACGGCGATTTCACACGGGCCTTGGTGCATTTCCAGGGCCTCGAGATGCGTTTGACGCGGATGCTCGGTGCGCCCCCGGCGAAGGATCTGGAGAAACTCTCACGCTACGAGTCCGAGGCGCAGGTGATCTGGCGCGATACGCCGGGCTGCGAGTGCGGGCAATGTCCGCTCGCGGTGCAACATGCGGATGCGCTGGCAGCGGACCGTGACCTGCGTCTGAAACATTTCGCCCCGGAGCTGCGGGCGCGGTTGAAGTGAAGATCTCACCGTCCCTTTCCCGTCAGGGGCACGGCATCGCCCGCGCCTGATCCGCTGGCTTCGAGAGTGGCCTTGCGGGTGCCGCGTTTTTTCGGACTGAAACGGACATCAAGGACGGTAGAGGCTCCTCCGGCGAGGCCTTTCTGTTTGGTCCGCGCGATCCGGAAATCGCGCGCCGCAGCAGCTTTCGTGCGGACGTCGAGGATGGTCACGGGTTCCTCACCGGTGTTGGTCAGCTTGAGCTTCTGCGAGCGGCTCGTGCGGCCTACGGCAGTAGTGGGGAATTTTCGCGCGCTCTGCAGTCTGAGGCCTGGTTCGCTGGGGCGATGGAAGACGTAAGCGGCTCCGGCGTTGAGGTTGTTGTCAGGGTCCTGGGTCTGGTCGGCGTTGATGCCCTGGGAGTTGGCGTCGTCGAGACCGGTGCCGACGATGACGGTGCGTCCGGAGAGGCCTGCGGATTGTCCGAATTCATTCTGGAGGCGGGTGTTCGAGGCCTTGAGGAAATGGATCTGAGTCCAGGTGCCGTTGACCCGCTCGAAGAGATAGGCGGCACCTGAGTTGAAGGCACCGGAATCGTCGGTGGGGCCATCGACGCCGGTGGAGGACCTCATCTCACTCTTGGCCGTGGCGATCATGCGATCGCCATCGAGGGCGACGGCCCAGCCGAAGGACATGGTCGGCCAGTAGTTGCCGGGTTTGATGTAGTCGCCCTGACTCCAGACACCACCGCTGCGGGTGAACTCGTAGACGGCTCCGTCGGAGAGGCTGTCGTTGTTGTCGGGGCCATTGACGACACGCGAACTGCCGGCTTCGGCGAAAGCGCCCACCATCGCGGTATCCCCTTGGATCGCGACGGAGGTGCCGAAGCGATCGTTGGGATCGAGGTTGAAGGACTTGAGGTAGCTGTGATAGGTCCAGACACCGCCGACTTTTTCGAAGACATACGCGGCACCGCCGAGGGCAGCGGTGTTGTCGAAGGCACCGTTGACGGTCCTTGCGGAACCGTCCTCGTTCTGTGCGCCGACGACGATGGTGTTCCCGGAAACGGCGACGGAAGAACCGAAAAGATCGCCTTCCTCGGCATTCGGCGCCTTGAGGGTGGCGGTGAGCGCCCAGGTCGTGCCGGTGCGCTCGTAGACGTAGGCGGCGCCGGATTCAAGGGCATCGTTGTTGTCGGGGCCGTTGACGGTGGTGGAACTGCCGTCCTCGCCCTCCGCGCCCACGACGATGATGTCGCCATCGATCGCGACGGCGCTGCCGAAGAAATCGAGATAGCCGGTGTTGCTCGCTTTCAGGTAGGCCTGCTGGGTCCAGACACCGTTGTCGAGGACGAAGACGTAGGCGGCTCCGGCGAGGGAGAGTTGATTGAGGGGATCGCCGTTCACGCCGGTGGCGTTGCTTTCGTCCCCCGGGGCTCCGACGACGAGGGTGTTGCCCGAAAGAGCGAGCGCTTCGCCGAAGTGGTGGTTGTTCAAGGGATTGGCCGGTGGATTGCCTTCCTTGAGGTAGGCGGTCTCGGTCCAGCTCGATCCGTTGCGGGTGAAGATGTAGACGGCGCCCCGACCCGAGCCGTTGGGGTCGTTGTTTTTCGGTCCGTTGACTCCCGCGGCGGAACCATCTTCTCCCGGAGCCCCGACCGCGGCGATGTTGCCGGAGATGGCGACGGCTTCGCCGAAACGATCGCCCGGATCGTTGTTGGAGGATTTGAAGAAGGCCTGCTGCGAGAAATCGGGATCGGCCAGCGCGGGGAGGATTCCCGCAAGGAGCGTGAGGAGGATCAGGGGACGTTTCATGGATCGAGAAGGAATCGTTTCCTGAGAGTAGGCGGCAAGGAGGGGTTCATTACCGGAATTTTTTTCGGATTTTTCCGGTAATTCTTTTCGTGCGGGCGGCAACTCTCGGGTAGCTGCCTATGAAACGATTCCTGATTTCCCTCTGTCTCGCCGGTCTCCTCGCGATTTTTTCCAGCCGTTCCCAAGCCGCTCCGGGCGACCTCGACGTGGGCTTCAACGCCTCGGCCACGGGAGGTGCGGAGCGGGTCAATAGGATCGTGCTGCAGTCGGATGGCAAAATTCTTTTGGAAGGCCATTTCACCGCGGTGAACGGCACGCCGAGGCTGAATGTGGCGCGATTGAACGCGGACGGATCGCTCGACACCGCATTCGATCCCGGCCCTGACGGGGAGGTGAATACGATCGCCCTGCGGGAGGACGGACGCATCCTCGTGTCGGGTGCCTTTACCACGGTCAACGGCTCCGACCGCGACTTGATCGCCCAGCTCGATGAAGATGGCACGGTCGATGGGGAATTTGAGAAGGTGCCGAACGGGACGATCGAAAGCCACCTGCTGAACGCCGACGGCAGCGTGATCATCGGAGGTTTCTTCAACAGCGTCGATGCGGTGACGCGGCGGAGGTCTCGCCCGGCTCGTCAACGATCCGGCGACGCAGGCCTTGACCGTCCCGGATCGCGATCGCATCGAATGGCTGGGCGGCGGAGCCTCGCCGGAGACCCACGAGGTCGTCTTCGAACTCTCCACCGATGGCAGGACGACCTTTGCCGAACTGGGGGCCGCCTCGCGCATCGGTGGAGGATGTGAGCTCCAGGGCATCGCCCTGCCCGACACCGGCATCGTGCGCGCCCGCGCCAGGGTGAGGGGGAGGACTCTCCAATGGATCGTCGGGCTGGGTGAGCTCGACGAGGTCGGCCGTCTCCGGGTGGCCGACTTCGGGATCGCGGCCTCGCTGCACGATCCTCTGCCGGCCGCGGATCTCGTGCTTGGTAGGCCGCGCTACATGCCCCCCCCCGAACAGGCGAAGGGGGCGGCGATCGACCGTCGCAGCGATCTCTTCGCGCTTTCCGCCGTGCTCTATCGGTGTGCGAGGGGGGGGGCGATCTCGTGGGAGGAGAATGCTCGGACGCCGGTTTGGCATCGCCCGACACCACGGACTTCGCGGCGTTGGTCCGGGCGGGGGCGCGTTTGACCGGGTCGCAGCGACGTCTCCTCGCCGGGCTGCTCGCGAGCCGGGCGGAAGATCGATTCCCGGATGCCGCACTCTTCCTCGAGGGGCTCGAGGAGGAAGCAAGAAACGATTCATCGGGTGCCGGACGTGCCGCCCGGAGTCGTCCGTGGCTGTCCGTGTTCGTCGCCCTCACCGTGCTCGCGATCTTCTTTTCGTTTTTTCACTTTTCCCGTTCGCTCCGTCCCGACACCGCTGCCGTGACGGCACCGCCGGCTCCTTCCCTTCCCGGGATCCGCATCGAGGGGATGGTCGGAGTCTATCGCGAATCCGGCAGCGCGTTTGCCGCGGCGACGGCTGGCTCCACCCTGTTGCTCGACGGCGTTTTTGTGGTGCGGGAAAGGCATTTCGGTCCCGAAGGCGTGGGTTTGACGCTTCGTCCGGCACCGGGCGCGAATGCCGTCGTCATCGCCGGCCTGCCTGATCAACACGCGTTCTTGTTCCGTGGCCCCACCCGCTTGCACGATCTCACTTTCGTGCGGGAAAGTGGTAAGGAAAACGTGGTGCTCATCGTCGGCATCCACAGCGGCGATGCTCTGGTGAGAAACCGCCGTTTCGAGACGATGATGCCCGAGGTATTTTCGTTAGTCGCATCCCCGAGCTTCAGGAATCCCGAAGAGGCCGTGATCGATCACTGCGTCTTCCGCACACGGGGGCGCGATGCGGTCGGCTTGCGATTTGTCCAAGGATCGCCCGCGATGAAGCTGACGGCGAAGGACCGCATCTTCCTGGCGGGGGTGGGCCTGACGCGCCGGATCTCGGAGGGGGAAGCGGGGCTCTTGGTGAAATGGGAGCGATCCATCCTCGTCGCCGACATCGGGTATCTCGAGCACCCGCGCAACCGCAGCGACCACCTTTCGCCCCTGTCCTTCGAGACGCGGGGGAGTGTCTTCGATCTTCCCGGGGCCATGATCCGGCACGGCAACGGTCACGATCCTCTCGCCGCGGGGACACGGGTGGCATGGCAGGGCAAAGGCCACCGTCATGCGGAGGGGCAGGTGCGGTTGGATTGGACGGCGATGAACGGGACTGCCTCGGAGACAACGGTCCGCGGCGTTTCCCTTGAGCCGGATCTCGCTCCACCTTTCCTTGACGGCGAGATCAATCCCGAGGTCGCCCCCTACGTGGAACGCGGGGCCGAACCGGTGACCCTCGACGAGCTTTTCGAGATCATCCGCGCGGATCCCGGCTTCTCCGATCTGGCGGCCGAGGCGGGGAGGTGAAAGACAGGAGAGGAGATCGATGGCCCTTCACGCCTCCATCGTCATCAGTTCGCGGATCGCGCCGAGGACATCGAATCGTCCGGTTTTCTCCGTGGCCGAGGTGATGAAGGTGACGGGTTCGCCTTCGGCGAATTCCTTCATCGCCTCGAGGAAGAGCTGCCGGTTCGCGTTCACCTTCGAAGCCTTCAGCTTGTCGGCCTTGGTGAAGACGAGGGAGAAGGGGATGCCTTTTTCGACGAGCCACGAGACAAAGGCGAGGTCGATCTTCTGCGGTTCGTGGCGGCTGTCGATGAGAACGAAGACGTGGGTGAGACCATCGCGGAATTCGAGGTAGTCGGAGACGAAATCGTTGAAACGCTCGCGCTCGGACTTGGCCACCTTGGCGTAGCCGTAGCCGGGCAGGTCACCTGCGACGACGCGGTTGGCCAGCGGGAGGTACTCCATTGCCTGATGGATCCCCGAGAGATCCCTTCCGGGGATCGGCAGGTCGCGCCACTGGGTGGCTCCCACCGCGAGCACGATCGCGTCATAGCGCTTGCGCAGGGCATCCGCTGTGA
>JALRFZ010000242.1 GCA_023253615.1 Verrucomicrobiales bacterium
GCCGCCCTCGGGGTGGCTCACGTCATTCCCGATTCCATGGGCGGGGTCGCGGCCACGGCCAGGCTCATGCGCGAAGGGGTGATCGTGCCGGAGGGACCGATGGCCGGCGAGCGTTTCGTGCTGATGGGCATGAACGACGAAGAGATCGAATACGTGGCGGAGTTTCTCTACATCCAGTATGACAACAAGGAGCTGCGCCTCATCTACAAGGATCCGGAGGAGAACGGCGCGATCGGGATGCCCGGATTGTCTCCGGGGGCGATGTTCGCGGCAAGAACACCGGCGAACACCGGCAAGGAGCGGGGATGAACAGCCTGGGCCGCGTCGCGGCCGGCCTCAATGCCCGGTGGCGGCGTGGGATTCCTCGATCTCTTCGACGGTGCTGTGGCTCTTGATCCGGTCGATGAGGTCGGCGATGCCCATGGCGCGGCGTTCTCCGAGATACGTTTCCGCGAGGCCGGGGATCTCCGCGCGCGGGATCGGCTTCGCCTCTTTCCGATCGGTGACCTTGAAAAGGTGGAAGCCATAATGGGTCGCGACGATGGGGCTGATTTCACCCACCTCCATCGAGAAGGTGATCGCCTCGACTTCGGGCATGGTCTGCCCTTGCTTCATCCAGCCGAGGTCGATCTCGCGGTCCTCGTCCGGGCCGTGTTCGCGGGCGGCTTCGTCGAAGTCTTTTCCGGCGAGCAATTCCTTGCGCAGGGCACGCAGCGCCAGATAGGCCTCGCGGGCGGCCTCGTGGCTGCTCGGCTCGATGAAGATCTGGCTGACGCGCACTTCCTCCTCGCCGAGAAAACGCGGGAGGTTCTCCTGGTAATAGCGCTCGAGTTCCTCCTCGGTCGCCTGATCCGGAACCGTGACTTCGGCTTCGAGGAGACGGTCGATCGTGAGGCTGCTCTTGAGTTTGGCAAGGATGACGTTGCGGTCGCCGCGGTTGAATCCGGTGTTGTCGTAGAAGTTCTGGTCGCCGCCGTGCTCTTCCTTGAGCGCCTCGAAACGCGCCTCGACCGTGGCATCATCGATCTCGCCGAATCGTTTCACCGACTCCTGCTCGAGCAGGGTGCGGTTGACGACGTTCTCCTTGGCATAGGTGCGCAGCTCCACGTCGCGGTCGCAGCAGACGACTTCGCCGAGGCGCTGGTAGTGCTCCTTGAGGGATTCGAACTCGTCCTCGACGACGTCGTCGCCGATGTGGGCTCCGTTGATGATGAATGCCATGAGGGAAGGTGGTGCAGGATTCACTTTTTCACAAGCGAGGCGAGATAGTCGAGCAAACTCGCCGTTTCATGGACGGTGAAATTGCCCATCAGTCCCGGAGGCATCATGCTCGTGGGCAGGGTCTCGCGCTTCGCGATGTCGGCTTTCTTGAAGGTGTGTTCCTGCGAGGCGATGTCGCGCAGGGTGACCTGCTCGCCCTGTTCATCGGTGACGAAACCCATCAGGGTGGTACCGTCTTTCAAGGAAACGAGGTTCGTCGCGAAGCCCTGGGCGATCGTCTTGTTCGGATCGAGGATGTTCAGGGCGAGGTCGGCGCGCTGGTAGGTCTCGACGATGTTGCCGAGGTAGGGGCCCTTCGGTTTTTCGCTCTGGCTCACGGTGTGGCAGGCGACGCAGGTGGCGCGGGCGTAGACGGCTTCGCCGAGGGCGACGTCGCCGCCTTGGTGGGCGAGCACCGCAGCGAGGGCCTTGTCGGGCGCGAGGGTGGCGATCTTCGGAGTCTTGTCCTCGCCTTTGGCCTGGAGCTTGAGATCGTTGATGGCCTTCTTCGCGGCTTTGGCGACGGCGGGATCGAGGTCGTTGGCGGCGACGAGAATGCGGTCGTCGAGGGTGCGGTTTTTGGTCTTCACCGCCGCGGCGATGAGGACGGCTTTCTGGGCGGGCACGTTCCAGGCGGCGTCGAGGGCCTTCTTCGAAAGCTCGCGGGACTCGGGCGATCCACCCGTGCGCGAGGCGAGGGCGAGGACGGCGGCGTTGGCCCAGAAGCCTTCGGGCGTTGCGGGCTTTTCGGCGGCGGTCTTCTCGAGGGCAAGGTGATGGTTCTCCAGCTTCGGCGCTTCGAGGAAGGCCTTGGCCGCTTCCTCGAGGTGTTTCTCGCCGTCATTGGCGGCGGTGCGCGCGTATTTCCGCTCGCTTTTCGCCTTCACCGGATCGGCGATCTCGCCGGCGGTCTTCACCGCGGCGCGGAGGCTTTCGAGGCGGTTGGTCAGGGTGCCGAAACCACCGAGGGAGGCGGCGAAGGCTTCGCTTCCATCGACCTTGGAAAGGGCGATGATGGCCTGGCAGAGCGTCGCGCTGCCGGCCTTGGCATCGCCTGCGGCCTGGATCAGGAGCGGCACGCCTTCGGCGGGAATGGACTCGGCCGCGACGAGCTGGGCGACGGCGTCGGGGAGGACGGAGGGATTGTCCTTCGCCAGCGAGAGGATGCGCGAGAGGGCCTCGTTCGACTGGATCCGGTTGCGGCTCATTTCCTTGACGAGGAAAGAGGCCTCCTCCGGCGAGGCGTCGTCGAGAGTGGATTTGAGCGCGGCGAGGATCTTGTCGGTCTCGGCCCACTTCACGGGCTGGTAGTAGGGACCGCGGGTGTCGGGACGTGTGCCCCAACTATCACCCGTCCACTCGCCCTCGCGCTGGGCGAGGCGGCAGAGAGTGGCGAGAAGGAGCTGGCGGATCTCGGGACGTTTTTCGGCGGCGAGTTTGGTGAGGAGGTCATCGACGATTCCGGGGACGTCGTGCATGCGCATGAGGGCGAAGGCGGCACCTTTGGGATTCGGGCCGCTCAGGAGCGCTTCGATCGCCGCGTCCTTCGCGCCGAGGCGGGCGAGGGCCTGGAAGGCGGTGTGGGCGACGCGCGGATCGGAATCTGCGAGGAGGGAGGCGATGGCCGGGGCCGCGTCCTTGACGTTTTGACGCGCCGCCGCGACGGCGGCTTCACTGCGGGCGCGGGGATCGGAGCTCTTCGCCGCTTCGGTGATCCAGGCGGCGGGGAGTGAACCAAGGTCTCCGGCCGCGCGCAGGACATAGGGTGCGAGGTCCTCGTCGCTGCGAAGGGCCTCGAGGGAACCTTTGCTTTGGGCGATCGCATACACCGCCGCGACCCGGGTTTTTAGGACTTTGTTAGGATTTTTCGCCAGCGCCAGCAGCGCCTCGGACAAAGCAGGGTTCGCTTCACGACGCAAGAGGGTTCGTTGCGCGGTCAGGGTACGGATGTGGCTCGGGGAATCGAGCGCGGCGACGAGTTCGGCGTCGCTCATCGTCTCGTAGTCGGGCAGGGGCTCGGGTTTGTAGCCCTTCGGCGTGACCCTGACAATGTAGCCAACCTCGGGTCCCTCCCACTTGAAGGTGGCGGGGCCTTTCCAGCTCGCCTGATAGACGGCGCTCATGGCATCGACGTCGGCGTCGGTGGGGCGGGTCATGCCGATGAAGGGACGCGGCTCGGTCAACTCGACGAAGCTCGCGCCCTGGCGCTGCACGGTGTGGACGAAGGACGCGGTGCGGCCCCAGTCGCAGGTGATGGGGGACTTGTTCCACTCATCGGGGAAGCCGGGCTCGTGGAGGTAGACGGAGCCGCAGCCGGAACCACCACCGTAGTCGGCAAGGGGCTGGACGTGTTCCTCACCGAAGTTCTTGTAGAGGCGCGGATAACCGTGGTCCTCGAGTCCGGAGAAGTGGTGGAAACGCACGTCCCAGCCGCCGCCGTCGTTGGTGTTGTCGCGGGCGAAGAGGTCGCAGAGCGGACTCATCGGCGTGCCGAGGATGTTGCGGGTGCCGGTGGCGTAGATCTCGAGTCCCGAGCCATCGGGACGGAAGCGGAGCACACCTCCGGCGCGGTGCTGGACGGTGCGTCCATCGGTGCCGGTGGCTTTCAGAAAACCGAAGTCGCCGCCCGCGATGTAGATCCACCCATCGATGCCGAGTTCGAGCCCGTTCGTGGTGTGGTCGGCGGGACGGTCGGCGAAACCGAAGGCGATGCCGTCGATGAGTTTCTTCGATTCCTCGGAGACGCCGTCGCCGTCGCGGTCGAAGAAGACGCTGATGTGGGGCGGATGGAGCAGGTAAAGGCGGTCGTGATCCCAGATGAGACCGCGGGGCGAATCGATGCTCTTGATGAACTCCTTCACCTCATCGGCGCATCCGTCGCCGTCCGTGTCGCGCAGCCGCAGGACGCGGCCGCGGCCCGGTTCACGACCGAGCGAGCCGTTGCCGTCGCTGGAGACGTAGAGGTCGCCGTT
Source organism: Verrucomicrobiales bacterium (assembly GCA_023253615.1). Classification (GTDB taxonomy): domain Bacteria; phylum Verrucomicrobiota; class Verrucomicrobiia; order Verrucomicrobiales; family DEV007; genus Arctic95D-9. Next base: position 4,233 of record JALRFZ010000242.1, read on the forward strand.
CGGAGCGGCGGCGACGTAGACGGGGTAGTTCGCGGCCTGCCAGTTCGAGAAGAGGGTGACGTCGAAACCTTCGGGTACCTTCACGTCCTTGAGGATCTCGGCTTCCTCCTGCGGGGAGAGCTTCACGATCTTCGGCGTGATGTTGCCTTCCTTCGCGTAGGGATCGGCGGCCTTCTTCGCCGCGGCGTCGGCGGCGGCCTGTTGTTTGGCGTCGAGCTTCGGATGGAGTTTGGTCACGGTGGGGCCGGCGAGCGCGATCTCGCGGATGCTGGCCCAGCCGCCATGGTTCGTGCCGGTGCAGGTGATCTTGAGAAACTTCACGTCCTTGGCCGAGAAGGTCGCCTGGGTGTCGCCGGGTTTCGGGGCTTCGGTGAGATCGGCGAGGACGGTCCAGGCTTTGCCGTCGGTCGACGCTTCGAGGAGGGTCTTGTAGGCGTTGTTGCCGCTCTCCCACGCGATTTTGGCTTCGGTCAGGGTCTGCGGTTTTTCGAATTCGAGCTGGAGCCATTGCGGTTTCGTAGGGTTCGCGGCGCACCAGCGGGTCTCCCGGTTTCCGTCGATGGCGTGCCAGACGAGGTTGTTTTTGCCGGTCTCCTCGCTGCTAGCAGTGACGATGGCGAGGGTCGCGTCCTTCGGCGCGGGTGCCGGACCGGCTGCTTTCGGAGCGGGCGGGGGAGTGGGTTTGGCGGGCTCGAAGGTGACGGTGTTCCCGCCGGTGTAAGCGGTGCCGAGGTAACCGGGTTCCTCAAGTTTGCCGGCGGCCCAGAGAAGACCGCGGGTGACGAGATCGAGGTAGCGGGGATCCTCGACCGTGGCGGTGTTGTGGCCGATCGTGGTGCTGAAGCTGCGTGCGCCTTGCTTCTCGTTGGTCCACGCGACGATGGCGACTTCCTCCTTCTCCTGGCCGTCGCGTTTCACGAGCTGTTTGCCGATGGCGAGGGGATGGGCGTCGAAGACGTTGACGTTGTTGTAGAGCTCCTCCTTGATCGTGGTCCAGTTTTCGAGGGCCTTCGTGATGGGGTGTGACTGGTCGACGAACTCGATCGCGATGGGCTCCTGGGGACCGTGCGAGTTCGACTGCAGGCCAAGGTGTTTGAACCACTGGTCGGTGCCGTTGCGGAAGCTGTGCATGGCGCAGTGGAGATGGACCGCGGGGATGGTCTGGTGCGCGTCGAGGATGCGCTTCATCACGGTCAGGTCCTTGTTGCCCGCGGCGCATTCGTCGTGGATGACGAGATCGTAGCCCTTCGCCCAGTCGTCCTTGTTGTAGATGGTCAGGGGCGGATCGACCGATTTGTCATCCGTCCACCAGACATCGACCCGGACGTTGGCGCGCTCGGAGATGCCTTTCGAGAGGACCTTGTGCTGGCCGGTGTAGTCGTGGCAGCAGCCGCCCGCGACGAGGAGGACCTTGAGAGGTTTGGCAGGATTCTGGGCGCGGGTCGGCAGAATGAGCACGGCGGCGATGGAGGCAATCGCGAGAGAAGAGAGCAGGGGGATTTTCATCACAATCGTGGACCGATCAAAACGCACGGAGGGAGATCTGTGCCGCCGACCGGGCGGAAGGTCAACCGGGAAGCGGGGCCGTGCTTCCGGCAGGCAGGAGGCCGATACGGCGCGAATCGGTGCTACCGCCGCGGAGTCCGCCTGTGTATCCTCCGTCACGCATGAATCGACGTTCCCTTCTCCAAACCGGTGGTCTCGCGCTCGGGGCCGGCCTTCTTTCCACCACCGTGCCTTCCGTCCGCGCCGGGCAATTCACCGGGAAAATCCGGAAGTCCCTCAAATGGAGCATGATCGCCCAGCGCGACAAGCTGCCGGTGCTCGAGGTTTTCAAAAAGCTGCGTGAATGTGGCTACGAGGGCGTCGAGCCGCGCGTCAGCGAAGTGGCTCCGGAAAAGGCGGAGGAATGGATCGCGGCGAGCCGGGAATCCGGTCTGATCATCGACGGCACGGTCGCGGCGGGATGGGATGATCTCGCCGGCGGGATCGACCTGACGAAACGTCTCGGCGGCGATTCCATGCTGGTGGTGGCCCGCTACGATCAGAAACAATCGATCCAGCCGCAGTGGGACCATTGGCGGGATACCTTGAAGGCCGTCGCGCCACACGCCGAAAAGCAGGGCGTGAAGATCCTCGTGGAGAATGTCTGGGCGACCTTTTTGATCAGCCCCTTCGACATGGCCCGCTTCATCGATGAGATCGGCCATCCCTTCGTGCAGGTGCATTTCGACGTGGGCAACATGGTCCGTTGGGGCGTCGCCGAACATTGGGCGGAGATCCTCGGGAAGCGTTCGCAGAAGCTCGACATCAAGGAATACGACCTGAAAAAGGCGATGAACGAAGGCATGGGCAAGGGCTTCGACGTGCCGCTGGGGGAGGGGAGCATCGACTGGGCGGCGGTGCGGGCCGAGCTGGCGAAGATCGGATTCACCGGCTGGGCCGCGGCCGAAGTGGCGGCGGGAGACTGGGACTATCTGACCGATGTCGCGAAGCGGATGGATCGGGTCCTCGACCTGTGAAGCCGGATGGCGTGATCAAGGGAGATGCTTCCGGGGATCCGTTGAAAAAATTTCCTTCGATCCATATTGCCAGATAGCCTCATCCGTGCGAGCCTCCCGACTGTAACCCGACCCTAAACAACCACATTCGGGACAATCCTATGAACATCATCCGTATCTCTCTCGCCACCCTCGCTCTCACTCTCGGTTTCGGCCTTGTCGGCTGCGAGAAGGCTCCCGAAGCCGCCGCTCCTGAAGCCGCTCCCGCCGCCGAAGCTCCTGCCGCCCCCGCCGCCGAAGCTCCCGCCGCCCCGGCCGAGCAGCCCAAGTGAGGTGTCGTGGACTCCCGCGCGATCCGCGTGGAGAATCCCAATCTCTTCCAAAACCCCGTGGTGTTCGCACCCCGGGGTTTTTTTTTCTGGTTGGCGCTCCGGGTGGTCGGCGGGATCTTTGGTGGATGCGTGTCCAGCAGGTCATTCTCGCGGGCGGATGTTGTCTCGCCTTCGGCGCCGCGTTTGCCAACATCGGATTGCTCCTCCGTACGGGCACGTCGGTGAGCCATCTCACCGGTGACATCTCGAAACTCTCGATCGATCTGGTCCGCAGCTCTCCCGAAGTGATGGCGGAATTGGGACGGGTGAGCGTGGCGGCCATCGCGTTTTTCTCAGGCGCGTTCATCGCGGGGCTGCTCATTCATCACCCGACGCTGGATTTCGCCCGCCCTTATGGCCGTACGGTCACCGGGATCGGACTGCTCTTTGTGCTGTCCTGGTATGTCGTGGCAAGTTCTCCGGGCCTCGCGATCGGGCTGGCGGCCTTTGGTTGCGGCATCCAGAACTCGCTCGCCTCGCGCTACCGCGGCATCATTCTGCGGACGACCCACCTCACCGGGATGATCACCGATTTCGGCATCACCCTCGGGATGCGCGTGCGGGGCTTCGACATTCCCCGATGGAAAATCGCCGTGCCCGGGCTGCTCACGGCATCGTTCGTCGCGGGCGGGATTCTCGCCGCGGCCCTCCATTTCCTCGCCGGGCGCGATCCCATCCTCATCGCGGGGATGGCCTACATCTCCGCCGGGCTGATCTGGACGGTGGTGAAGCATGTCTGGCTCCGCGATCGATTCTTCCCCGGGTCCGGGGACGAGGGCGGTGATTGAGCATCGCCGGCCCCGGGTGGGAAATGGTCGCGCAACGGGGCGCCGCCGACGGGGTTGCAGACAGATCCGGATCATCATGGCGAATTTTTCTTTGACAGGATTACAACTGTCATCCATAGATTACAAACGTAATCCATGAGGGGCCGAAACCAACGCAAACCCGTCGCGCCGCCCGGCATTTCCGATGCGGAGTGGAAAGTGATGAACGTGTTCTGGGATCGTGGTCCCTCCACTCTCCGGGAAGTGGTCGAGTCTCTCGAATCCGGCAGTGATTGGAAACCGCGCACGGTGCAGACCCTGATCCGTCGTCTCGTCACGAAGGGAGCGCTCTCGGTCGAGGAGCTGGGGCGGGAATTCCGTTACACTCCCGTCTTTTCCCAGGCCGACTGCCAGCTCGACGAGAGTCGCTCGTTTCTCGGCCGTGTTTTCGACGGACGGCTCGTGCCGTTTCTGGCCGGGATGGTCGAATCCGAAAAGATCCCGCAGGAGGAAATCGAGGCCCTGCGCCGTCTCCTCGATGAGGCGGAAAAACGCCAATCGCCATCCGAGTAAAACCATGAACTTCCAGGACTTCACCCACGAATGGCTTTTCCGCACGACCCTGGAGGGTTCGGTGTTGATCGTGACCGTCTTGACTCTTTCCCGCGCCCTCGGTGGACGCCTCGGGCCCCGCTGGCGGGTGGCGCTCTGGACGTTGGTTGGGCTGAAACTGATCGTGCCCGCCTTCATGCCCTCGCTGCCCGGCTTGGGCAATTGGTTGCGCCCGACGGTCGCGATGACGGCAATGGAGACGATCCCGGCGGATGCCGCCGCTGCTCCCATGGTGGAGAGGGGACCTGGTGCCGGGGTTTTGATGCCAATGGCGGCGACCTCGACCGGGGACGATTGGCCTCTCCTTCTCGGCGTGGTCTGGGCACTCGGGGCGATCGCGTTTCTCTGCGCGATTTTGTGGCGCCAGCGTCGGTATGAATCCGGTGCCGGACTGGTGCCCTGCCGGGACCCCGACCTGATCCGTTTGGTCCGCAAAGTGGCCCGGGAATTGGGCGTCGGTCAGGATATCCGCGTCGTGCTGGGGCCCGCCGGCGGCACGCCCGCGGTATGCGGGGTGAGGAGGGCGCGTCTCGTTCTGCCGGCGGATTGGGAGTGCCGGTTCGATGCGGCGGCGCTGCGGCTCATCCTCATGCACGAGATCGAGCATGTGCGACGTCACGATGTGCTGCAGAATTGGGTGGCCGCCCTCGTCCACGCCGTGCATTGGTTCAATCCCCTCGTCTGGGTCGCCGTTTCACGCTTCCAGTCCGATCGCGAGCTGCTCTGCGACGCCCGCACCCTTTCCCGTTTGGAACCCGCCGAGCGAATCGACTACGGGCGCACCCTTTTGCGGGTGCAGAGCGATTTTTTTCCGGCACCCGCCATTGCAGGAGTGGCGCCGTGTGTCCGCAACCATCCCACCCTGCAACAGCGCATTGAAATGATCACAAACCCCGTCAGAAAAAACGCCTGGCTCAACGCCATGCTCGTCCCCGGTGTCGCCGGGCTTTTGGCCATCTCCTTCGGTTCGGCCACGGCCGATGAGAGGCGTGCGCCGGAAGAAGGAGAACGCCCGCGTGGTGGAGAGCGCGAGATGGAACGTCCGCGCCCCGAGGGTGAAAGGGAAGGAGACCGCCCCAAGGAGGGCGGCAGGGAAGGGGATCGGCCCCGCGAGGAAGGCCGTGAAGGCGGACGTCCCCACGAAGGTGGACGTCCCGGTCCCCACCCCGGCGAGATCGCGGTGTTTGTCGTGCCGGACGGTGCCCGCATCGGGGATCGTTTCATCCCGACCGGCAAGCTGCGTGGCGAGTTGGTCCACATGAAGGCCCGTGCCGCCATCGTCTCGGCGGAGCCGCAGATCCCTTTCCATCAGTTGAATCAAGTGGTCGACGCGCTCCGTGACGTGGGGATCCGTGATGTCCGCATCGGTGGTCCGGGCCACGGCCCCCGGCACGAAGGCGGGCCACGCCCGGAAGGTGGACCGCGCGATGGGGATCGCCCCCGTCCCGAAGGTGGACCGCGCGATGGGGATCGCCCCCGTCCCGAAGGTGGACCGCGCGATGGGGA
>JALRFZ010000319.1 GCA_023253615.1 Verrucomicrobiales bacterium
ATCTCATCCTGGGGCCCCGGGGCGTTCAAGCACGGATCCACTCAAATCGACGAAGAACCGAATGAAGAAAGCGAACGGGAGACCCTACTTGAGGATGTCCGTAATCACCCGGAACTTTGGTTTGGCGGAGTTCCTATTGACGAGTTTCTTGCGAATCGAATTGGGACGATCTCTGATTCCGGCGCGGTCAGTTTCCTCGGAAGCTCAAGCGAATTCCACATCGATCACGCCACCGGCTTACTTCATCCTCGGAAAACCGGGCTCTACCGAACAACCGTGGCGATTCTCACGATGGAAGACGACCCCATTCCCTTAACGTGGCTCATTGAACTCCTGCGAAGAACGGGTTATCACCCCAACGTTTCACGCACGGACTTGGGCCGTTACAAGTGGCGGTGGGAACGAACTGAGGGTTTTCCAACAGATATGATTCTTTGGAACGAATGAATCAGCCAAATCCATTCTCACCCCATCCACCCCCTCAACCGCCCCTCCAGCCAAGCCCGCGATTCCGCCGTCTTCAACGCACAAGCCCAGATCGTGATCACGTGCCAGCCCGTCGCGCGGAGCGCGGCCTCGACCCGGGCGTCGCGTGCGCGGTTGCCTTCGATCTTCGCGGTCCACCATTCCCGGCGTGTCGCCGGCAGGCGGAAATCCCGGCAGTCCTCGTGGCCGTGCCAGAAGCAGCCATGGACGAAAACGACGGTCCGGTAACGCGGCAGCACGAGATCCGGCCTCCCCGGCAGGCTCCGGTTGAGCGGTCCGTTCACCGTGAACCGATAACCCATCCGGTGCAGCATGGACCGCACCACGAGCTCGGGCCGGGTATTGCCGCCGCGGATCCGGGACATCACCTCGGATCGCTTCTCGGGAGTGAAGACGTCGGCCATTCTCCATCATGGCCTGGATTGGGGCGGAAATCCACGGTCACAGCCCCGGCAACATGCGCATCCGGTCCTCGGCCATCGCCATCGTGTCCGCTTTCACCGCCCCCCCGGCACCTCAGGAGCCGGCCCTTGCTGATCGAACGCACCGCCTCACAAAGCAAGGCGGAGGGATTGACGAGTCCGCCGTCGGGCGCTTGGACGACGACACGCCAGGGAATCGCGCGCAGGGTCGAGGTGATGGGAATGACGACCACGAGCCCCGCTTTGCTCACGGAGACGACATGGATCCGATGAAACCGTTTTGGTCACAATTTGTGCTCTTGAAAGCAGGAAATAATAGAATAAAATCTTTCAAGCAATCATGGCTGCCAAGAATCAGCTCACGGAAGCGCCGCCCTACGTGGTGGAGTCGTCCCTCAAGCGCCTCGGGGCGGACATCAAGCTGGCCCGGCTGCGCCGGAATCTCACGGTCGCGGCGGTGGCCGAGCGGATCGGCACGGGACCCCGGGCGGTCCTGGACGCGGAGAAGGGGAAGCCGACCACGGGGATCGTCGTCTACGCGGCCCTGTTGTGGGCTTATGATCTGATTGGTCAGCTGGACGAGGTGGCGGCCGCCTCGCGCGATGCCGAGGGTCTGCAATTGTCCCGTCATTCGGAGCGACGCCGCGCGCGGGAGAGTGGAACGGGAGGACTCGACCATGACTTCTGAAGAGCGCCGGGAATGTTTTGTCTACGTGACGCTGCCGGGATCGCCGGACTTCGTGACGGCGGGGCGCTTCGAACTCTCCGTGGACTCCGGGGGAGAACCCAGGGGGCGTTTCGTCTACGGTGCCAGCTACCTCGCGCGGCCCGATGCCGTGCCGCTCGACCCGGTCGAACTGACCCTGCGCGAGGGCACTTTCGAAACCCGCCGGTTGAAAGGTGTCTTTGGGGCGATCCGTGATGCCAGTCCGGATTTCTGGGGGCGGCGGGTGATCGAAAAGCACTCGGGTTTTCCAAGGCTCGGGGAGATGGATTACCTGCTCCTTTCCCCGGACGACCGTGCCGGTGCCCTTGGCTTTGGCACGGGGAAAACGCCGCCTGCTCCTCTGCGTCGTTTCAATCGCACGCTCGATCTCGAAAAGCTCCAGAGCTTGGCGGATGCGATTCTCGCCGAATCGCCGCATCCGGCGACGCCATCCGATCTCGCCCGGGTCGAGGATCTCCTCCTCGTCGGCACCTCGATGGGGGGCGCGCGGCCCAAAGCCGTGGTGGAGGATGAGGAGGGGCTCTGGATCGCCAAGTTCAATCATCCGGAAGACCGTTGGAACCAGGCCAGGGTGGAACACTCGATGCTGGAGCTGGCCCGGCGCTGCGGCATCCGTTCCGCGTTGAGCCGGGTGGTCACGGTCGGCGAGCGCGACGTCCTGCTGGTGAAACGCTTCGACAGGAAGATGTCGGATACCGGGTATGAACGCGCCCGCATGATCAGCGGGCTGACCCTGCTCGGCGCGGAGGATTCCTCGACGGATCGGCGCAATTGGTCGTACGTCGTCCTTGCGGAAAACCTTCGCAAAGTGTCCGCCAATCCCCGGATGGACACCGCGGAGTTGTTCCGACGGATGGTTTTCAATGCCTTGATTTCGAATACGGACGATCACCCGAGGAACCATGCGCTGATCGCGTTCGACCGGCAGTGGCAACTTTCCCCGGCCTACGATCTGAATCCGGCACCCCTTGTCTCGATCGAGAGAAGGGATCTCGCCATGGAATGCGGTGACTACGGACGTTTTGCCAATCGCCTCAATCTGCTCAGCCAATGCCGCCGCTTTCTCCTCGATCCGGAGGAGGCGAAGGAAATCCTCGAGGAAACCGAGGCGGTCGTCCGCCATTTCTGGTATGACACGGCGAGGGCCTGCGGGGTGACGGTCGAGGATTGCCGGCGGATCGAAGGGGCGTTCGCCTACCCGGGGTTTCGTCGGAAGGTCGGTGCGGATCGTTGATCGGACCGGATGTTCCACACGGCGTGGTGATGCTTGAACCATGAGGCGGGGGCGGCTTCCATTTTGACATCTCCGCCGCTCCGGAGCAGGCTCGTCAGCATGTCATCCAAGGTCGAAACCGCTTTCCTCGCGGCTCTTGCCAAAATCACCGGAACCGGAAACTTCCACTCCGAAGGCAGGCTCGCCTCCCTTCCCCCGGAGATCCGCGTCAGGGGGGTGGGAGAGCTTTCCTTTCCGCTTCCCGAGGCGGAGGTTCGGCGGTTGATCGCCATCGCCGAAGCGGCGCCTTATGGCAAAGGGCTCGAAACTCTGCGTGACGATTCGGTGAGGCGGTGTTGGCAGATCGATGCGCGGCATCTCGATCTTTCCGCGCCAATCTGGAACGCCATGGTCACCGCTGCCCTCGGGGCAGTGAAGAAGGATCTTGGCATCAAAGCGGAGATCTCGGCCTTGCCCTACAAGCTGCTGATCTATGAAAAGGGCGGGCATTTCCTGCCACACCGGGACACGGAAAAACTGGAGTCCATGTTCGGTACCTTCATCATCGCCCTGCCGTCGGCACACGAGGGCGGAGCGCTCCATATCCGCCACGGGGGGCGGGAGGTGGTGGTGGACTTCAGCAAAAGGATGCACGAAGGAGGATTCCCGTTCGTGGCGCTCTTCGCCGATTGTGAACACGAGGTGAAGCCGGTCCGCTCCGGCCATCGCTGCTGTCTCGTTTACAATCTGAAGCTTGAAAATGGAAAGGCTTCCTCGCTCAACCGTCCGGTGGATGTCCAGGCAAAGGCGCTGGTGCCGCCGCTTCGCCGGCTCGTGGAAGAGAGGCCCCGGGGGCTGACCGCGGTCTTGTTGGAGCACAGCTACACCGAGGCGAATTTCTCCCTGCGGAATCTGAAAGGGAACGATTCATCGCGCGCGCGGGTGTTCCTCGCCGCGGCGGACGATCTGGGGCTCGTGGCGCATCTTGGATTGGTGACCTATCACCAGATGGGAGAGCTCGAGGGAGGAGACTTTTCCTACCACAGCCACCGTTACCGGCGCTTTTTTGACGACGACGAGGAGGAAGTCGATGAGATGGAAGGTGAGATGGGCGAGATCTACGATGAAAGCCTCTCCGTGAATCACTGGCGCGATGCGAAGGATCGACCGGCGAAACTGGGCGTCTACTCCCTGAAAATGGAGGATCTGATCACCAGGGAAGCGATCGATGCCCGCGAGCCTGACGAAAAGGAGAGCGAGGGTTTCACCGGAAACGCGGGCTGCACGATGGAATATTGGTACCATCGCGCCGCCGTGGTCTGGTGGAGGCGAGAGGACCACGAGCGTATCCTCTGTGCTCAAAGCCCCGCAGGAGCCTGCCGGGAGCTCTTTGCCCTCGCAGGCAAAAAGGGAAAGATCGCCCGGGAATCGTTTGAACGTCTCGCCCGTGCCATCGTGGATGCTTTCCCCGCCGCCCTGCCGCACTTCAGCGCCTATTCCCGGAGCAAAATCACCGCGGGAGCTGACGACGAAGACGAATACGACGGTTTCTTTGATGACGAAGAAGTCCTCGATCCCGGGGAAGAGGCGTTCACGGTTGCGCTGGCCGCATTCGCGAGGGCGGGATCGGCGGATTGCGTCGCGAAGCTGATCGATCGCGTCCCTCCGGCCGCCTTCGGGATGTGCCGTCCCGCGTTGTGGCGGCGACTCTTCCAGGCCTTCGGCTCAGCGCCCTTCCGGCCGGTCATTGATTCGTTGCTGGATGAAGGGACCGAAATCCATCGCCATCTGCTGTTTGTGCTGCTGGAGGTCGCGCATGCGCTTCCCTCCGAGGAGGGCCTGGCGCGACGGTTGATTTCCCGCCTCGTCCGGATCGCACCGCAGGCTCCCAAGCGTGGTTGGGAACCGCGGCGGAATCCTGCCCCATCCGGAGATCCCAATGAGGCGAGGACTTTGCTGATGGTCTCGCCGATGATCACCGATCCCACGGAACGACACCTCGCCCTTTCCTTCTTGAAGTCGGACCAATCGCTCGCCTATGTCCGCGAGATCCTCGGTCCGCTCCTTCTCGAAATTGTCGTTATCGCGGTGGCGCGTCGGCAGCGCTCGCTCTACCCGGATCTTCTGAACTTTGCGACCGAGACGCTCAAATCCGAGATTTCACGCGAGCTGAAACCCTATTCCGACTGGACACGTCCTTGCCCGCCACCGCCGGTGCCACACACGCCGACCGGTTGGAGCCCGCGCCGGCGCCCCCAACCTGATCCGCTCGGTGAACTCGCAAACTTCATGGCCGACCCGGCGGAACGGAGCCACGATTTCAAAAGGGCGGAGTTCGACCGCTCGACGGTGGAGGAGTTCATCAGAGCGAATCTCCTTGATCTCGATCAGACCACCATCAAGGTCGGCACACCCTACACCCTCCGTGTCACCAAGAACGATTCATCCTATCTCCATGCCCTTGCGGTGCGGAAGAAGGATGAGTCTTTGCTCGCGAAGCTTGGAGCAACCCGGTAAACGGAGAACGGGATGGATTCCCGCGTCCCAACCTTGACCCCACCGCCCCTTCCCGCGTATCCTTTCCATCATGATCCCGCGCCGCGCCGCCCTTGAACGCCTCTCCCTGCTCCTGGGCGGCGCCCTTTCCCCGCAGATCACCGCGTCCCTCAGGGGACAGACGCTGAACGCGGGTCCGGGTGTCGTGGTGACGCCGGAGCAGACCGCCCTGCTCGCGGAGGTCGCCGACGTGATCATCCCGACCACCGATACGCCCGGAGCGAAGGCGGCCGGAGTCGAGGCCTTCATCATCCGCGTGCTGCGCGATTGCCATCCGCTCGCCGAGCAGGAGTCCTTCTACGCCGGCCTCGCGAAGATCGAGGAAGCCGGTCACCGGGCTCACGGCAAGCCCTTCGCCGAACTCGCCGCCGACCAGAAAACCGCCCTCATCCGCTCGACCGCGGAGAAGGACAAGGCCTTCTTCAAACGCCTCCGCGAATTCGTCGTGACCGGCTATTTCATCTCCGAAATTGGCGCGACCCAGGCCCTGGAGTATCTCCCCGTCCCCGGAAGGTTTGAAGGCGATGTGCCCATGCAGCCCGGACAGAAGGCTTGGGCGATTTCGAGGTGAAGCCGGAAGCCGGAAGCCGGAAGCCGGAAGCCGGAAGCCGGAAGTCGGAAGTCAGAATTGAATA
>JALRFZ010000359.1 GCA_023253615.1 Verrucomicrobiales bacterium
CTCCCAAATTTTCCAGAATGGGAGATTCTCCGCTCAGACTGAAGGTCGCGGAGCCATCCGCGTTTTCCTTCACGGTCACGGTGAAATCGGCGCGGGCGCCGGCGGTAAAGAAGTGCGACATTCCAACGAGCGCACTCAGGAAGAGAAGGGGGGAAGCGAAACGCGTTTTCATTTTGAACTGGTTGTAGGCGAAGAGCAGACTGTAAACCTCCGACGCTGCCTGTCGAATCAAATTTCTCCGTTCTTCGGAAAAGTTTGATCCTCCACGCCAAGGGTTCCGGCAAGTCCGCCGGTTGTCACTCGGAACAGGATTTGACCGGATCGCAAACCCGATCCAAGGGAATGGCGACCGCTGCAACCGGTCGATGATGGCCTCTTTCAAGCGTTTCAGCGGTTCCACGTCCCGTGATCGGTAAACTCAAACGTGGGGCGCCCGGCGTTTCCAAGGCCGACCCAAACTCCTCCTCCTGCCGAAGCAACGACCGTTGGAACCTGCTTCCACCGCGTCGACGATGAGAAGCGCCGTCAACATGACGGCAGGCGGGAGCCCCGTCCACGATCGATCCCGCCCGGCCGATCTCCTGCGACTGAAATCGCAGCCACATTGGGATCACCCTTCGTTCAACTCCCGAAGCACTTCGGGATCGCGCACGTCGGCCCACTCGCCGGCGAGTTCGACGGCCTCGATCTTCAGACCATCACGCACCTGGGCGGCGATGGCGTCGGTGAGTTCGTATTCGCCGCGCGGCGAAAGTTCGAGCCTGGCGGTGTAGTCGAAGATCCGCGGGGAAAAGGCGTAGATGCCGGCGTTGTAGTAGGGGCTGGTCGGCTGTCCCTCGCCGGGCTTCTCGATGAGGTCGGTGACGTAGCCGTTCTCAATGAAGACCGCCCCGCCCTTGCGGACGTCTTCGGCGATCTTCACGGTGAGTTTGCCATCGACACCCGCACAATCGACGAGCGGAGCGTAGGACGCCGGGGGCACGAGGATGTCGCCGTAGCTGAGGATGAAAGGATCGGCCCCGGCGAAATCTTTCGCGAGTTCGACGACGCGGCCGGTGCCATCCTGCACGATCTGCTCGACATACTCGATGGCGCAGCCGAAACCGGAACCATCGCCGAAGTGATCGAAGATGACCTCCTTGCGCCAGCCGACGACGATGAGGATGCGCTCGACGCCGTTGGCGACGAGTCCACGCACGATGGATTCTAGAATGGGCGTGCCTTTCACGCGCACCATCGGCTTGGGCAGCTCGTCAGTGAGCTCCTTCATGCGTGTGCCTCGTCCGGCGGCGAGGATGACGGCTTTGGTCACTTGCTTCATGCTTCGGATACGAAAAGGTTCAGCCGAGGCGCTTCACGAGGGCGGCCATGCGGTCCATCGCGATCTCGATTTTTTCGTAGGCGGTCGCGTAGCAGGCCCGCACGGAGCCTTCGCCCGCCTGCCCGAAGGCACTGCCGGGCACGACCGCGACGCTCTCTTCTTCAAGCAGGCGCAGGGCGAACTCCTTGCTGGTGAGTCCGTACTTCCGGATATCGGGGAACATGTAGAAGGCTCCGCCGGGAGAGAAACAGGGCAGCCCCATCTCGGCAAATCGCTTCAACATCAGGTTGCGACGCTGGGCATAGGAGCGGCGCATCCGCTCGACTTCGGGTGCACCGTTTTTCAGGGCCTCGATCGCCGCCTGCTGGCTCATCATGGGAGCGCAGAGCATCGAATATTGATGGATCTTCATCATCGCCTCGGTGAGGATGGTGGGGGCGCAGGCATACCCGAGACGGAAACCGGTCATGGCGAAAGCCTTCGAGAAACCGTGAAGCAGCACGGTGCGCTCGCGCATCCCGGGAAAGCTGGCGATGGAGGTGTGCTCGCCGGGCGACATGCCGTCGCTGCCGCCGTAGAGGAGTTCGCAATAGATCTCATCCGTGACGACGATGAGGTCGTGTTTGATGGCGAGAGCGGCGATCTTTTCGAGTTCCTCGACCGGCTCGACCGCACCCGTGGGATTGGTCGGGAAATTGAGGAGAATGATGCGGGTCTTGTCGGTGATGGCCGCCTCGACGTCGGAGGCACGGAGCACGAAATTGTCCTCGACCTTCGTCTGGATGGTCACGGGTTTGCCGTAGGCGAGAACGATGCTGGGATTGTAGCTGACGTAACAGGGCTCGTGATAGATCACCTCTTCGCCGGGATTGAGGAGGGCGCGGAAGACGAGATCGAGCGCCTCGGACACGCCGACGGTCACGAGGATCTCGCCGGCGGGATCGTAGGAGACCCTGAAAAGCCCCTCGACATACTTCGCGATTTCCTGCCGCAGGGAGAGGAGCCCGAGGTTCGAGGTGTAGCTCGTCTGCCCTTTCTCGAGGGAAAAGATGGCGGCCTCGCGGATGTGCCAGGGCGAACAGAAATCAGGTTCGCCGACGCCGAGGGAGATGACGTCGTCGCGTCCGACCACGAGCTCGAAGAAGTCGCGGATGCCGGAGCGGGGAAGGTCGCGCACATGCTGCGCGATGCGGTCTTGCAGGGGTTTCATTGACAAAGGCGGATGGAAAGAAAGGAATCGATGAAGATCCGGGACGGGACGGACCCCGACTCCCGCAAGCCGGGGACCGCGCGGCCCGTGGAGGAATGTCAGGGCGAGACGGCGAGGCGCTCGTCGACGCGGGCTTCGCCGGCGATGAAACCACTTTGCTTGTAGACTTTCAGCTGGAAGTGCGTGGCGGTGGAGAGCACTCCATCGAGGGTGCTGAGTTTTTCACTGACGAATCGCGCCACTTCGCGGAGGTCTTCGCCCTCGACGAGCACGGCGAGATCGTAGCCACCGCTCATGAGATAGCAGCTCGTGACCTGGTCGAAACGCGCGATGCGCTGGGCGAGGCGGTCGAATCCACCGTCGCGCTCGGGGGTGAGCTTCACCTCGATGAGGGCGGAGACATGGCGCTGGCCGGCACGCTCGGGATCGACGACGGCGTGATAACCGAGAATGGCCCCCTTGGCCTGCAGGTCGGCGATCATCGCGGCGACTTCCGCTTCGGTGCGGCCGAGCCGATCCGCCAGCCGCGAGGTCGAGAGCCGCGCATCATTCTGCAAGAGTTCCAAAAGGGCATCCATACCAATTCAATTCCGTTCGTTTGTTCAATCTCCAAAACAGATCCCGACGGATTTCGCCGCCTCGACGATTTCGCCTTCGGGATCGACCAGCTTCAATTTCCGGACGGCATCCTCGATGAGGACGGAGCCGACGTGATACTGCTGGTAGCTGACCATACGTCCGAAGCGCTTTTCTTCTATCAATTTCACGGCCTCGACACCGAATCGCATTCCGAGGACGCGGTCGAGACAGGTGGGGCTGCCACCGCGCTGAAGATGCCCGAGCCGGGTGCAGCGGGTCTCCTTGCCGGTGAGGTCGGCGAGCTTCCCCGCGACGAGATCGCCGAT
Organism: Verrucomicrobiales bacterium; assembly: GCA_023253615.1. Lineage (GTDB taxonomy): Bacteria > Verrucomicrobiota > Verrucomicrobiia > Verrucomicrobiales > DEV007 > Arctic95D-9. The sequence goes on from JALRFZ010000359.1 coordinate 3,437, forward strand.
GCCGCCGAGACGCACTTCACCCTCGCCACCCGCATCTTTCACGACGTGATGACCGCCTGCCGGAGCCGCACCTTCGGCGACGACGACGAGGGAGCTGCGGAATCCGAGCCGCTCGCGTTCGAGGATGGACTCGGCCACTTTCTCATAGGAAAAAGGGATCTCGGGAATGAGGATGCTGCTGGCACCACCGGCGATGCCGCCATAAAGGGCGATCCAGCCGGCGTGGCGCCCCATCACTTCGAGGACCATGACCCGGGCATGACTCTCGGCGGTGGTGTGGAGCCGGTCGAGCGAATCGGTGACGACCTGCACGGCCGAGTCGAAACCGAAGGTCGTCGCCGTGGCTTCGAGATCGTTGTCGATCGTCTTGGGCACGCCGACGACGGGGAATCCCTCCTGATAAAACTGCAAGGCGGTGGTGAGGCTGCCGTCGCCCCCGACACACACGAGCGCGGAGACGCCGAGTTTGCGCAGGGTGCGGAAGGCATCCTGCATGAGTTCGGCGGGGATCTTGCGCACGCCGCCCTCGCCGACCTTCCCGGCGAAGTGCCCGCGGTTCGAAGTGCCGAGAATGGTGCCGCCGAGTTTCAGGATGCCCTCGGTTTTCTCAACTCGGAGGATCTTGTAATCGCCGGGAGAGAGGAGGCCTTCGTAGCCGTCGCGGAATCCGAGCACTTCCCAGCCGAGACGCGCCGCCGTACCCACAACTCCGTGGGTGACGGCGTTCAGTCCGGGGCAATCCCCTCCTCCGTTGAGCAATCCGATTCTCATGGCCCGGGACTGAGCCCTAATCCGCCCCCTTTCGCAAGCGCTCTTTGGCTCCGTCGCCCCCGCCGGCGTCGAGCCGCGCCCAGCCCTCGTGGAGGAGCAACACCGCTTCACGGAAACGATCTTCGGCATCGAGCACGACGACGATGAGCCGCTCTTCCCGACCTGCCGCGCCCGCCGCCCCCCCGGGGGCCGGCCTGGTCGCGGTGGCGACGAGACAGGGGCCGGAGAGCCGCGTCGTGCCGGTCTTCATGCCATCGACCCCGCGCGAACCCACGAGTTCGTTCGTGTTCACGAGCCTGACTTCGACCTTTCCGCCATGTCGTTGAAACGGGACGACGATTTCTTTTCCGGCCCCGTAATCGAGAAAACCCGGCGTATCGATCGCCGCGAGAGCGAGTTTTCCCAGATCGGCGGCGGTGGAGACGCCCTTTGCCGCACCCTCGTCGAGCCCGTGGGGATTGACGAAGCGGGTGTCATCCATCCCGAGCCGCGCGGCGAGAGCGTTCATCTTTTCGACGAAAACAGGGACTCCGCCTCCGTCCGGGGTCTCCGGCACCAGGCGCCGGCCGATCGCTTCGGCGAAGGCATGGGTCGAGGTGTTGTCGGATGCCATCATCGCGGCGAAGAGCGCGGTGCGCAGGGAGAGGAGGTCTCCGCCGCGGAGGGCGAGTGGATTCGCCCCTCCCCTGATGGCCGCGTCCGGCACGGTGAAGGTCCACTCCGCCGGATCGACCGATGCCACCGCACACCATTCCAGCGCCACGATCACCGCCGCGATCTTGGTGAGGCTGGCGACCTGCCGCGGCTGCGATTGGTTCCGCGTGAGGAGGATGCGTCCCGAGCCATGTTCGACGACGAGATGCGACCCGGCCCCGTGGACGGTCATGGTGGACAAGATCATCGGCAGCAGCCCCGTCAGGAGCCGGAGAGAAGGAGTGCGGGACATGTTCGATCCAAAGAAAAAGCCGCAACAGGTGATCCCGTCGCGGCTTTTCAACGTTTACCGGGATTCCTCGATCAAAGCTTTGCCTTGAGCTTGGCGTATTCGCCCTCGAGGGCGGCGATTTCGGAACGGATCGCGACCATGCGGTTGAGCGTGGCGGCGAGATCTCCGGCACCGGCGATGACGGACGGGCGGCCGGGCTTGCGTCCGGGTTTGCGACCCGGCTTCGCTGCCTTCGCTGCCTTCGCGGGGCGTCCGGGTTTGCCGGGCTTGCGCTTCTTCTTGCCACCGCGGCCGGGAGTTTCCACGCCGGCTTTCGAAAGCCACGATTTCACGGTGACAGGATTGAGATTCCACTTTTTGACAGCGGCGGATTGCCCCCCTCTGCCCTTATCCTCGTTGTAGGACTGGATGTAGGCAATGACCTCATCCTTGGTCTTCTGGTCGTATTTGCTGGCCATTGGTCTGGTATGTTGAAACAAATTTCAAACGGAAAATTTACCCAGGGGGCGGGAACAGGGCCGGAACATAGGGCTCCCATTCCACTTGTAAAGCCGTTTGATCATGATTATACGTTTGAGAATATAGTCTTCTTGGAAACGAACAGATGAAATTTCCAATTTTGTTTTCCACCGCCGCTTTCACCCTGGTCGCCTTGCTTTCTTTCGCGGTCTGGGCGCTCGGATCGTCGTTGTATACGTCCGAAGTGGGCATGTATGTACTTTGTGCGGTGGTTTTTTTCGGATTCGGTGGCCTCTCGCTCTGCCCTGCCGCGGGAACGAATGGCAAAAAGCAGACGATCGCATTTTGCCTCCGTTTCGCGGGAGGCTTTTTGATCTATGCTTTCCTTTGGTCGGTCGCCTGGTTCGCCTTTCGCAATCCCTTCGGCGAAGTGATCGGTTCGTTCCTCGGATTGACCGCGCTGGTGGCGGTGCTCCGCGCCGGCCTGCCCCGATCGACGGATCTCCTCACCGCGACGGCGGGTGTGTTCCTCTGGTACACGCTCGGCTACCACCTCGGCGGGCAGGCTTATGATGCCCTCCAGAATCGCGGGATCACCGCCATCGAGCTGCCCCTCGAACGCGGCACGGTGGTGACGCTGGCGCGATTCTCCTGGGGGCTCTTCTATGGTCTGGGGCTCGGCTACGGGCTCGCCCGCATGCTTCACGTCCCGCGCCCGAGCTGAAGCAATCCCTCGAGACAAATGCGCGACCAGGTCTCGAGCGAATCGCGGCGGTCCGCCAGCTCTTCGAGGGTGAGAAACTCGAGATTCTCGATGTTGTCCTCGGCCGGGGTGACCTCGCCACTCTCGAGGGTGAAGAGATGCACGACCCCGAGGTGGACGCGTCCGACTTCATTCGAGTCGTCGTTGATGAGGCCGAGAATCTCCTGGGTGTGGCCGCCGGTGAGATTCAATTCCTCGTTGATCTCGCGCTCGACCCCGATGGTATACGTGTCCTTGTCGAGCGAGGAAGCGGCATGATCGGTGTCGTTGATGTGTCCGCCGATGCCGATCGATCCCTTCGCGGCGAGGCGCTTTTCTCCGCCGCCGCCGCCGCGCACGTAGTGCAGGTAACGATCGCCGTGCCGGAAAATGGCGTAGGGGATGATCTGTTTGTGGGAGGGATCATCCTCCGCGAGATCGCGGTTGAGGAAGTGATTGTTCGCCGGGTCGAGGATCTGCGGCAGATAACGATCCGTCTCGAAGCTGATCCCCTCGAAGGCCCCGAGCTGGTCGAAGAGCCCGCGTGAAATCACGAGCACGTTTTCATCGGCATATTTTCCCATGCGGGGGAATCGACACTAGCGGGGCGAGATGTCAAACCGGTATCGCGTCAAAGCGGCGGTGCTGGAGACGGATCGCTCGACGCGGGCCCCGAGGAGGCGCTCGAACATCTGCACCTCCATGCGCTCGAGCGTCGGATACTTTTCAAAAAGCGGCTGGAGAGGCTGGTGGTATTCCTCGATCCGCAGTCCCTCGGCCTCGGACCATTCGCAGCGCGAGTAATGGCCGGCGGCGGTGCGCGCGGCGGCGAGACGCTCGGCACGCTCCTGCACCGAATCGCCCGTGACGCTCGCCGCGAGCTTTTCGGTCTGGCCGCGGAAGAAAGCGAGGAGGAGTTTCTCGGCGCCGTTGCTCTCGAGCTGGGCGGCCGCTTCGAGGATGGCGAGACAGACCTCGTTGCCGATCGGCGGAAACAGGGGTGCGACCTTCTCGGTGAGGCGGTAGAGTTTCTCCGGCCGCCCCACCGCCTTGGGACTGCGCCAGGTGTCGAGCCAGCCGAGCTTGTGCATCGCCAGGCAGTGTTTCTTGACGCCCATGTAGCTCATTCCCAGTGACTCGGCGAGCTCGCCGACGGAGAGCCCGCCGGAGCATTTGATCAACTCCATGATATCGAACCAGTGGGGTTTGGAGAGACGGCGCAGGATTTTGAGATGAGGGGTCACGGCAGGAAAAAGGGAAAAAAAGGGGGGAGGACAGCTTAGCGAGAGCGTCGGAGCGGTCAAGGTTGCGACGAAGGGCGGTTTCCAAACGGAATCTTTTTTGTAACAGCACTTCCGGAGAGATGCCGCAAAATAATCGCGCCCCTCCCAAAAAAGCCCCCCGGTTGACTTTGCTTTCCGGCCATTTATTCTCTCCCTTGCGGTAAGGACTCCGGTCCGGCGCCGTCCATCAGGAGCGAATCCACCGGCGGAGAGAATCCGCCGTCCCCTCCATGCATCATCCCCTCGAACTCGATCTGGACAAGACCTTCCTTTCCCACGCCCCGGGCTATTGGGCGGACCGCGGCGTCTCCGCCGGGGATTGGAACAACGCCACCTGGCAGTTGAAAAACCGGATCATCTCCCTGAAACAGCTCGAGGAACATCTCGTGCTGACGCCAGATGAACGGAACGGCGTGCTGCTCTCGGGCACGAAGCTGGCGATGGCGATCACGCCCCATTTCTTCAATCTCATCGACCGCGAAAATCCCGATTGCCCGATCCGCCGCCAGATCATCCCGAGGATCGAGGAGACGCTCACCTCCCCCTACGAGATGGCCGATCCCTGCGGCGAGGACTCGCACATGCCGGTGCCCGGACTCGTGCACCGCTATCCCGACCGCGTCCTCTTCCTCGTCACGGACCGGTGCGCCGCCTACTGCCGCTACTGCACCCGCAGCCGCGTCGTCAGCGGCGTGGGCGAGCAGGAGCTGGAGACGGATTTCGAAGCCGCCTTCCGCTATCTGGAGCAACACGAGGAGATCCGGGACGTGCTCCTCTCCGGCGGCGATCCCCTGCTCTTTTCGGATGGAAAGCTCGAGAAAATCCTCGAACGCCTCCGCCGCATCCCCCATCTCGAATTCCTCCGCATCGGCTCGCGCGTCCCGATTTTCCTGCCCCAGCGGATCACGCCGGAGCTCTGCGCGATGTTGAAGAAATTCCATCCGCTCTTCATGAGCGTGCATGTGAACCATCCCCGCGAGCTCACCCTCGAAGTCAAGGAGGCTCTCGGCCGCCTCGCCGACGCGGGCATCCCGCTCGGCAACCAGAGCGTGCTCCTCCGCGGGGTGAACGACGACCTCGCGGTGATGAAGACGCTCGTACACAAGCTGCTGATGTGCCGGGTGCGCCCCTATTATCTCTATCAGCTCGATCTCATCCAGGGCTCCTCCCACCTCGAGGTGCCGGTGGAGGAGGGCATCCGCCTCATCGAAGGGCTCCGCGGCCACACCACCGGCTACGCGGTGCCGCAATATGTGATCGACGCCCCAGGCGGGGGCGGCAAGGTGCCGGTGAATCCCGATTACGTGTTGCAGCGCACGCCCGAGCGCACCCTCATCCGCAATTTCGAAGGCCGAACCTTCGAGTATCCCGAGCCCAGCCCCCTCGGGGCGCCGGTGCTCGATTATTGACCCCTCGGATCGCGCCCTACTCCGACAGGGTGAAATCGAAGATCAATTCACCGTTCGCGAGCGGCAGATCTTCCACCGTCACGGGCACGACGCCCGAACCGCCGAGCATGACGATGCGGAGTTTCGAAAGCGTCTCCACGAAAGGCACCGCGGTGACGCCGCGGCATTTCACGAGGCTGATCTGGACGAGGTTGGGAAGTTTCGCGACGGCACCGACATCGACGAGATTCACGCACCCGGCCACATCGAGATGCTCGAGTCCGCCGGCTGCCTCGATCCCTTCGAGAGAGACGAGATTCGGACAATGGGTGAATCCGGCGTACTGGGAGACCCCCGGCGGGATCCCTTTCAGCGAACGGAGGTTCGGACAAGCCTCGAGGTGCAGCTCGCGCAGGGATTGGAGCGGCGAGAAAGGCTCGAGCGTCTCGATCGATTCCTGTCCGCCCATGCGCAGCACGCGCAGCTTCGGCAGGCGGGCGATCCCGGAGAAATCGGTGATCTCCACATTGCGCAGATCGAGAACAATGAGCTCGGCGAGATTTTCAATCCCCTCCAGATGCGTGAGCCCCGAGGCATTGCTGACATCCAGATCCGTGAGCGAGGCCAGGCTGCCGAGACCGGTGATGGTCGAAAGCCCCGCACATCCATCGGTGTAGAGCTGCCGCAAGCCGGGAAACGCGGAGACATCGAGCGCCTTCAATTGCCGGCAGCGGCTGAGGTAGAGGTTTTCCAAAGCCGGCAGGCCTTCCAGATCCAGTTGCGTGATCCCCGCACAACCGCTCAGATCGAGCGTGACGAGGCGCGGCAGATCGCGGATCGCGGAGACATCGGCGAGCCCGGCGCTGTCGGTGAAGGCGAGCTGGGTCAGAGCCGGCAGGCCGGCGACGCCCTCCGCGGAGACGAGCGAGGGGCAATCGATCGCGACGATCGAGGTCAACCCCGGCAGCTTTTCGATCCCCGCGAGGGAGACGAGCGAGGGGGAACCGGTCAGGTCGAGGATGTCCGGCTCGCCGACGCGCCTCACGAGATCGGCGAATTCGTGCAAATCCTTCAACGCCGGGCTCGAGCATCCGAGATAAAACCCGTCTTCCTGGATCGAGAGCTGCGCACCGAAACGCGACTCCAGCTCGGCGATGGCATTTTTCCGTTCGCTCTTCTTCCAGAGCGAGAGGATCACGATCACCGCGATGATCGAGAAGAGGAGCACGAAGACACGGACCGCTTTTTGCATGGAAGACAACGCCGGGAAAGGACGCCCGCCAACCTACCCCACCTCATGCGCCCGCGCCACGACCGATTCGTCCTCAAGGCACGGGCAGCCGCTCGAGAATCGTCGCGATGATCTGCTCGCTCGTGATCTCCTCGGCCTCGGCCTCGTAGCTGAGGAGGATGCGGTGGCGGAGCACGTCGTAGACGAGATCCTTGATATCCTGCGGCACGACGTAGCCGCGACCTTTGAGAAAAGCGGTCGCCTTGGCCGCGAGGGTGAGATTGATCGTGCCCCGCGGCGAAGCCCCGGCGCGGACGAGCGGCTGCAGCGCCGGATCGATCTCTCCGGGGAAGCGGGTCGCGTGGACGAGGCGGACGATGTAGTCCTTCACCCCGTCGTCGATGTAGACGTAGTTCACCAGTTCGCGGCTCGCGATGATGGTTTTCGGATCGACCATGGCCCGCACCCTCAGCTTCGGCGCGGAGGTGGCCATGCGATCGAGGATGGTGCGCTCCTCCGCCATGGAGGGGTAATCGACAATGACCTTGAAGAGGAAACGGTCGAGCTGGGCCTCGGGGAGCTGGTAGGTGCCCTCCTGGTCGATCGGGTTCTGGGTGGCGAGGACGAGGAAGGGATCCGGGAGCCGGTAGGTCGTGTCGCCGATCGTCACCTGGCGCTCCTGCATCGCCTCGAGGAGGGCGCTCTGCACCTTCGCG
>JALRFZ010000394.1 GCA_023253615.1 Verrucomicrobiales bacterium
CGTTGATCCGCGAGCTTCAGCCGAGGCCGGCCTATCGCGAGGCGGTGAACTCCGTCGTTGAAACGGCAGCGGCTTGAGCGCCCGTCGCCGTGGGGTCGAATTATTGACGCTTACAAAAGAACAGCATCCAGAACAGGAACACACCAATCACGGCGCCGACGATCAAAAGCCCTTGCCGCACATTTTTGGGCAAGGCGGCCCAGCCCGAGGGCGGCGGCAGTGGAACGGGGGAGGCTTTGGCCATGGGGGACACTGCCTCGGTGCTGGGCATCGCTTCTGGAAGAGATGGAGGAGGCGACGCGGGCATGGGCTGGAACGGTTCCACGCGGCGACGGCGCAAGGGTTTGCTGGACGGATTGTCGCAGGCGGGGCAGTTCGAGGGAGCGTCGATCCAGGGACTGCCGCAGTCGTCGCACTCACGATCTCCCGCGGGCGGGACGACCTCCCGCGCTACCGGTGCAGGGCGAGGCGCGACTGCGGGAAGCACGATCAGACCACAAGCGAGGCAGGAGGACCGGCCTTCCAGGGCGGTGCCGCATTCGGCGCAGTGGGTGGGATTCGGCTTGGCCATGACTGTCAGGGATGATGGAGTCCGGCGATGCGGGAAGATCACCAACAATCCGAACTTCCGGATTGTTGTGGCTCCATGATGTGACGGCGGGGATGGCAGGCGGATTTCATCGGCTCCAATCGATCCGTGCAGGTCGGTCCGCGGGGGCGGATTCGACGACGCGGGCGAAGACCGGGAAGGCCATGGTCGCCCCGGTGCCCTGAGAGAGGATGGGACGATTGCCCTCGGCGAAGCCGATCCAAACGGCGATGGCGAGGGTGTCGGTATAGCCCGCGAACCAGGCATCGGCGACGGACCCGGAGGTGCCGGTCTTGCCGACCGCCCCGGTCTCGGCGGCGAAAGCGGCCCCGGGTCCGGAGGCGGTGCCCTCGGTGAGAACGGCGGCGAGCCCCTTGTGGACGGCGTCGCAGGAAGCTGTCTGAAAGAGACGGGTCGGATGGGAAGGCGCGACATAGAGGGGTTTGGTTTCTCCCGCCTCGTGCCGACGCACGCTGGCGATGATCCGCGGCTCGATCCGCTCGCCGCGCCGGGCGAGCGAAGCGTAGGCGGCGGCCATCTGCCAGGGCGAGGAGGGATGGGCCCCGAGCCAGACATCGGTGGAGCGCGGGTAGTCCACGCCAACCCATCCCAGGGAGATCGCGGTGGCGAGCCAGCGATCCCATCCGAGGCGTCTGCCGGCTCGAAGGACCATGCGGTTGCTGGAATGGGCGATGCCTTCGGCGAGGGAATGAACGCCGGCCCGGAGCCGGGAGGTCTCACGGGGAGCATGGACCCCGGCCAAGCCCGCCGCCTCCGCGGGGGAAAGGGGGGCGTTGGAAAGCAAGAGGGACTCGGGAGGTGGATAGCGATCGAGGTAGGCCGCGTAGACGAGGGGCTTCACCGTGCTGGCCGGATGGCGGCGACCCCCGAGGGCAAGGTTGAACTCCATGCGTGAATGATCACGCCCTCCGACAATGGCCAACGCTGCGCCGCTGTTGTGGTCGAGGACGACGAGAGCCCCCTGCAGGCTGCCTTTGTGGGCGCGGAATCCGGGCAAGGATTCGATGCGATCGAGCTCGGATCGCAGGATGCGGGCGCAGGCATCCTGGAAACGCAGGTCGAGCGTGAGGACGACCTCGACGCCGTCCGAGGATTCGATTCCGGAGGGCAGTTGTCCGGCTTCGACGAGGCGGCGGACTTCATTCCGGATCAGATCGCGGGTGAAACCGTCGCCGGTCGCCTCGGGCCTGCCGGGTCGGCTCGAGACGAGAAATTCGCCCTTTTCCCCCTCGCGGACAAAGCCGTTCTTGGCCATCAGCGAGAGGACGCGGTCGCGGGCGGCGCGGGCATTCTCCAGGCTGACATGGGGGTCGTTGGCTCCGGGACCCCGGACGGTGCCGGCGAGAAGGGCGCACTCCCCGACGGTGAGATGGTCGAGCTGTTTTCCGGGAAAGTAGTAGCGCACCGCCTCCTGCAGACCGGTGCTCGCGCCGCCAAAGGAAACGCGATTGCAGTAGGCCGCAAAGATGGCCTCCTTTCCCGCCCGAAGGTTGCCGTGCCTCCGAAAGGAGGTCCATTCCACGCGCGGGGAAAGGGCGTTCTCGAAAATCTTTCTCTGGAAATTGGCAAGCCGACCGGAGCTCCTTCTGCCGTAGGTGTTCTTGACCAACTGGGTGGTGAGGGTGGATCCTCCTTGTCCGAAATCAAGGCCACGCCGGACACCCGAAACGAAGGCACGGGCGAGCGCAATGGGATCGACGCCTGGATGATGGAAGAAGCGCTTGTCCTCGGCGGCGAGGAGAGCGTCCACGAAGGTGGCGGGGATCTGGTCGAAGGTCACGGAGATTGAGGCGGCACCGGGATCCAGGGGAAGGTAGGGAATCCCCTTCGCGTCGCTGACGGAGGCACCGGAGGCCGGGAGCAGGGCCTGCCCCGGATCGCGTGTCATGGCATCCCAGAAAGGTTCGCCGAGGAAATAGCCGACCGGACCGGCGCAGACGACCAGCATCGACGCGATGACAGTTCGGACTCTCTGGAAGAGGCGACGCATGGATGGGGAAGTCCGGACTTTCCACCTCAACGGGAAAGCGACAGGCCGATGAGAATGGCGACGAACAAAAGAACGGTGGATCCGAAAATGGCGGCCGCGAGATTGCCCTTTTTGATCTCCTCCTCGAGATCGATCTTCTTCAGAAGAAAGTGGTCGATCACCTTCAGGGCGATGACGCCGACGAAGAGGGCGAGCGCGGCATAGACGAGATTGCCGAGGAGAAGGACGAGGCTGGCACGGGTGTATTCGAGATCCATGGTATTGGGTGGAATTCAGGGTTGGGGTGGAATCACAGCCTCACGCCAGCCGGTCGCGTCGAAGCATCGGGCCGGAGGATTGCCGGGATCGCGGGGAAAGTAGCATGCGGTGCGGTCGAAGGCGACGGTGGCCCGGTAGTGGGGTGCCAGCACCTCGGCCCGGGGCGGGAATCGCGCCGGACGGCCATCGAGCAGGTCGAGGAGGTATTCCCGACCGTCGTGCTCTAGAGAGACCCACGCATGCGGCTTCCCGTGGCGTTGACCGCAAACGACGCGGGCCCGGTGCCCCTGTGAAAGTAGCAGGTCGGCGAGGAGCAGGGCGTGCTCAAGGGCGTCCCCGCCCCGCTGCCGCCAGGTGGTCTCGGGGAATCGGACCGACGAGTCCATGATCTCCCGCAGCCGCCGGTAAGTCTGAAACCAGAGAACCACCACCTCACCATCGGGCTTGCGGCCGCGTGCGAGAGCCGAGGCCCCATCGGGAATGAATCCCCGCAAGAGGGCCGGTCCCGGCTCGAGCCACCCGGCCTCGGTGTGCAGAAGGAACGCGCAGGGAGCACCACAGGTCGGGCAGTGTGAGATTCCCCCGTCGGAACGGATTGTCTCCGGCACTCCACCGCAGGATGAATCCGGACAGATCATGCGCTCCGCGGTAGGTGAGAGGAGGGGGGGCGGTGGAATCGAATTGAATCCGAACAGGCGCGTGAGCCTGAGCGGTCTCCGCGAGATTTCGGAATCTGCGGCACCCGGAGTCGCGACAGGGAGAAGAAGAGGAATGGAAATCCCGAGCGCGAAGCACAGGGCGCAGGCCCTCCTCCAGATTCCGGGACGACGTTTTCCCGGCGACGGCGGGGACTTTGCGACAGGTCGTCCCGGCACGACACCGCCCGCTGCGGCTCGCGGCGCGATGGTTCCCGGCAACGGGGTGCCACAGGCCGGACACGAACTTGCCGACCCAAGATTTGCGCCGCATGCCTCACAGCAGGGATGTGGCGGCGGACTCATGGGGCCGGGTCGGCGGTGAAAGATGCCTCCGAGTCGTAGAGGCCGATGAGAAGATTCCCCTTCGCGCCGGGGATGTTCGTGACCGTCACCGTCAGCGAGTAGACTTTGTCCTGCCCAAGGCCCGATGGAGCGGGAAAGAAGAGGAGGGCGCAGCAAAGCAGGAAAAAGAGCGGTTTCATCGGGCAGGATACGACCATCGCCCGGATCCGGCCTCTTTCAAGCCCCCCCCGCGCGCCCTCCGGAAACTCCCAGGATTTAAGGGACGGACTAACAACGCTTGACCACGCCCCAGAACGCCCGATCTTCCAACAAATCCACCCCCGTCGATCCCCCTGCGCCCGCGTCAACGTTAGCCATCCACCCCGCCACCTCATGCGCACCGCACGCCTTCTTGGAACCGGACGTTCCTTCTACCACGTGATGTCGCGCGTCGTGGACCGGCGCATGGTCTTTGAGCCAAAAGACAAGGAGATCTTCCGCAAGATCCTCCGAAACCAGGAGGCCTTTACCGGGGTGCGGATTGTCACTTACTGCCTCATGTCGAATCACTTCCACCTCCTGCTGGAAGTGCCGGACCGGGAAACGCTCACTCCGCTCGACGAGGATGGCCTGCTCGCGGTGCTGCCTTTGCTCTATCCGGGAGACGTGGTGGAAGGGGTGAAGCAGGAACTGGAGCGCGCCCGGGCTGCGGGAGATGAACGCTGGCACCGCGAAATCCTCTCGCGATATGAACGCCGTCGCGGGGATCTCGGGCTGTTCCTGAAGGAAGTGAAGCTCCGCATCACCTTCTACATGAACAAACGCCTCGGCCGCACCGGGACGCTCTGGGAGGGGCGCTACAAGAGTGTGCTGGTGGAGGATTGTGAACAAGCGCTGCTGACGATCTCGGCCTACATCGACCTCAATCCGATCCGGGCGGGCATCGTTTCACAGCCCGAGGACT
>JALRFZ010000489.1 GCA_023253615.1 Verrucomicrobiales bacterium
CGGGCCGAACATGTGCATCGTCACCGCCTGCGCGACCTCGAACCACAACATCGGGGAAGCCTGGCGCATGATCAAATACGGCGATGCCGACGCCTTCATCGCGGGCGGTTCCGAGTCGACGATCTGTCCGATGGGTCTCGCCGGATTCGGCAACATGAAGGCCCTCTCGATGCGCAATGACGAGCCCGAACGCGCCTCGCGTCCCTTCGATGTCGATCGTGATGGGTTTGTCATGGGCGAAGGAGCCGGTGTCGTCGTGATCGAGGAGCTCGAGCACGCCAAGGCCCGCGGTGCCCGCATCTACGCGGAACTGACCGGCTACGGTGTCTCGGCCGACGCCTACCACCTCACCTCGCCGCATCCGGAGGGCGATGGCGCCCGCCGCTGCATGGAGATGGCCCTGAAGCACGCCAAGCTCAATCCCGAGGAGGTCGGCTACGTCAACGCACACGGCACCTCGACCGGACTCGGTGACGTTTGCGAAACGAAGGCGATCAAGCGTGTCTTCGGGGACTATGCGAAAAACGGTCTCCTCGTCAGCTCGACCAAGTCGATGACCGGCCACCTCCTCGGTGCCGCCGGCGGCGTCGAGCTGGCGGCCTGCGTCAAGGCGATCAACGAGGGCATCATCCCTCCGACGATCAACCTCGACCAACCCGATCCGCAATGCGATCTCGACTACGTGCCGCACACCGCACGCGAGGTGAAGATCCGCCGCGCCCTCACGAACTCCTTCGGATTCGGCGGGCACAATGCCTCGCTCCTCGTCGAGCGTTTCGACGGTTGATCGGATCGCATCCTCCCACCTCTCTTCTTCCCATGCCCGTTGACGGAAAAACCACGGTCGGTCTGGTCTCGCTCGGTTGCGCGAAAAACCTCATCGATTCCGAGATCATGATCGGCCACCTCCAGGAAGCCGGGATGGTCATGACGCCCGAGCCGGAGCTCGCCGACGTGCTCATCATCAACACCTGTTCCTTCATCGATCAGGCGAAGATGGAAAGCATCAACGCGATCCACGAAGCCGTCGACGACCGCGAGGTCTCGCGTCCCCGGCAGAAGATCATCGTCGCGGGCTGTCTCTCGCAGCGTTTCTCGAAGGAGCTGCCCGGCCTCATGCCCGAAGTCGATGCCTTCATCGGGCTCGACCAGATCACCCAGGTCGCTCCCGTGATCCGCGATCTCGTTGGCAAGGACGAGGATCCGCATTCGGAGAATTTCGTTACCGCCTCGCCGAAATACATCCCCGACTACGACACGCCGCGTTTCCGCCTCACGCCGAAACACAGCGCCTACATCAAGATCGCCGAGGGCTGCAACCACCCCTGTTCCTTCTGCATCATCCCGAAGATCCGCGGCCAACACCGCTCGCGCACCCTCGAATCCGTCGTGAAGGAGGCCGAGGCCCTCGTGAAGTCGGGCGTGAAGGAGATCAATCTCATTTCGCAGGACACGACCTATTTCGGCATGGACCGGTGGGAAGGCCAGCGGCCCAATCCCCGGAGCGGCGTCGATTCCTCGCGCGGTGAATCGCTCGCGAGCCTGCTCCGCGCCCTCAACGCGATCGAGGGCGATTTCTGGATCAGACTTCTTTACACCCACCCGGCCCACTGGAGCGACGAACTCATCCAGACCATCGCGGAATGCCCGAAGGTCGCCCGCTACGTCGACATGCCGCTGCAGCACATCTCCGACCGCATGCTCGGCGCGATGAAACGCGAGACCGACGGCGCCTACATCCGCGATCTCGTCCGCCGCATGCGCGAAGGCATCCCCGGACTCGCCCTGCGCACCACCTTCATCGTCGGATTCCCCGGCGAGACCGATGAGGATTTCGCCGAACTCCTCGAGTTCCTCGAGACGACCCGATTCGAGCGCGCCAGCGTTTTCAATTACTCGCGCGAAGAGGGCACCCGGGCCGCCAAGCGCGACGGCCAGATCCATCACATGACCCGCAAGAAGCGGTGGAACGAGGCGATGCGCCGTCTCGAAAAACTCGCCGAAGAGCGGAACCGCGAGCAGGTCGGGAAGAAGCTCCGCGTCCTCGTCGATGCGCCCGGCCAGGGCCGTGGTGAGATGGATGCGCCCGAGGTCGATGGCACCGTTTTCGTCCCCGCCGATCTGCCCGTGGGTGAGTTCGCCGAAGTCACCGTGCGCGAGTGGCGCGGCTACGATCTCGTCGCGAATTGAGCGGCTTTGGCTTCGGAACTCGTGTCGTTTTGTATACATCGGGGTCGGCAAATTCACGGTTTGCCGCTTGTTGATCCGGTTTGGGTCTCCTAGGTTCGGGAGTCCGAAGTTCATGCGCAAAGGCACCGCCAAAGCACGGCCCGATGGGGCCGCCCTGACGCACCGGGAGAAGCTCCGCCGTCTGCGCGAGATTCTCTTCGCGAACGTCGTCATGGCCGGCGAGATCCCCGCGCCGACCGGAGGCGAGCGCCGGCTCACCCGTTTTCTGAGAGATCGCTTCACCGAATGCGGGCTCGCCAACATCTCGCTCGATCAGGCGGGGACCATCGCGGGCATGTTACCCGGTCGGGTCGGTGACCATACCCTCTTGGTTTCCGCCCACCTCGACAA
>JALRFZ010000655.1 GCA_023253615.1 Verrucomicrobiales bacterium
TGATCTTCACGGCGACGAACCACGAGGCGCTCGGCACGCTGCGCGTCGCGATGGTCTGGTTCATCCTGCCGATCACGGCGCTGACCTTGATCGTCATCACCGTCCGGGAGATCACCCTGAAGAAAAAGTCGCTATCGTGAGCAGGGGACGGGGCTTAGGATTGCCGCCATGGCGACGCCTCTCTCCAGTCTCCGCAAGGCGGCCCGCACCGACCAGATCGTCGTGCTGGCGGCGCTGGCGCTGGTCGTCGTCGGGTGTTTCTTTGTTCTGAAGCCCTTTCTTTCGGCCCTGCTCTGGGCCGTCATCCTCACCTTCTCGAGTTGGCCGGCCTTCCGTGTCCTCCTTGGTTGGGTGCGGGGACGCCGCACCCTCGCGGCCTTCCTCATGACCTTCGCGATCGCGCTCGTCCTCCTCGTACCCTCGGTCGTGATCGTACTCACCCTCGCCGGTGATGTGCGCGAGTTTGCCGCGACGACGGTGGCCTGGGTGCGGCAGGGGCCGCCGTCGCCGCCCGAGTGGCTAGCGAGAGTCCCGTGGGTGGGGGAGGAATTGATCGCGATGTGGAAGGAATACGCGGCCGACAGCAAGCAACTCCTCGTCGCGGCGGAGCAATTCATCGATCCGCTCACCTCGTGGCTCCTCGCCATCGGCACGGCGCTCGGGCGCGGCGTGCTCGAGCTCTCCCTGAGCATGTTCCTCGCCTTCTTCTTTTTCCGCGACGGGGCCAAGCTCGGCGACCGCGCTCTCGCCGTGGCACGGCGGCTCGCCGGAGACCGTGGCGACCACCTCCTCCGCGAAGTGGCCGGGGGCACGATCCGCGGCGTGGTCTACGGCATCCTCGGCACGGCCATGGCGCAGGGGCTCATGGCGTGGGTGGGCTTCACGATCGCGGGGGTGCCCGCCGCGGTGCTTCTCGGGCTGCTCACCTTCCTCATCTCGGTGATCCCGATGGGCCCTCCCCTGATCTGGATCCCGGCGTCGATCTGGGTTTTTCAAAACGGGTCCGTCGGCATGGGCATCTTCATGCTCCTTTGGGGCGCCCTCGGAATCAGCTCGATCGACAATTTCATCCGCCCCCTCATCATCAGTCAGGGAAACAAGATGCCCTTCGTGCTCATTTTCATGGGAGTGCTGGGAGGCGGTCTCGCCTTCGGGCTGATCGGGATTTTCCTCGGGCCGACCTTGCTCGCGGTCAGCTTCCGGCTGGGCGAGGAGTGGCTCGCCTACCGCAAACAGGCGGAGAATGGGGGAGGGCCGGAGAATCCGCCTGCCGATGACTCGCCTCAGGCTTTGCCGCAGGCTTTGCCGGGACCGTGAGCTCCGGATCAACCGGTGGTCGGCTCATTCCATGCCGGATCGCCATACCGCGAGACGACGAGGTCTTCGCCCGCGGCGAGGAGACCTTTCCGGATTTCTTCCCCCAGAGACATGGTCGAGAGCGCGAGACCGGCGAGAAAAGACGCCACCCACGGAGCGTCGGGAGATCGCATTCCCTCCGGGAGGCGCACGCTGCCCTGGTGAAGAAACGCGCCCCGGCTGCGGCGTTGAGCGCCGCCAGCGATCTTGCGTCCCGTGGCCGGATCGACCAGATCCCAGGGCACCGGATGGGTGAAACAGGGGCCTGTCCGGCCCGCGTGTCCGGCGGCCACGGTCTCGAGAGACATCCCGGCACCGGTGAGTGCCCCGGCGAGCGCGCCGTGGATCCAGCGGTAGCGCTCGGCCGAGGAGGCGGGGAGGGAGGCGTCTCTCGCCGCGGTCGCCGGCACCGCGAGCGCGAAGGTGACGTCCTCGCCGTGCTCCACGAGACCACCGCCGGTGAAGCGTCGCACCCTCCCCGTTCCGCCGGATGGGGGAGCCGTCCGGGGATCTCCGGTCCCACGGTCTGGAAAGTATCCCGTCGTGATCGCGGGATGATCCCACGTGTAGAGACGGATCGCGGCTTGCCCCGATCCCATCGACCAATCGAGCAAGGCTTCGTCGAGCGCCATGTTTGCGGCGGCCCCGCGATGATCCCCGTCGCACCAGACGTGCAGGACCGCGAGGGAGGGCAGCGTTGCTTCGGGACCATGCGGAGCCATCCGGCCGCCAGCGTGACCCGCAATCGCCACCTTCGCAAATAAAAGCGGTTGTCATCCCCGGAGAGCGGTGTTTCTTAGCGGCTCGCTTCGGCCCGCTGCTCACGTGGCGGAATTGGTAGACGCGCTAGATTCAGGATCTAGTGGGGCGACCCGTGGAGGTTCGAGTCCTCTCGTGAGCACTTTTTTCCGAGTCCCGGCGGGGCGGATGATTCCGAAGATCCTCCCCGCCTTTCCGGGCGGCCGGCGTCCGCGACGACGCTCCTTCCGTATCCTCGTCCGATGCCCTCCCGCAACCAGGATCAAAACCCCGAGTTCGTTCACCGGGCCTTTTCGTCGATCGCAAAACGTTACGTCCTCACCAATCACGTCCTGAGTCTCGGCATTGACGTGCTCTGGAGGAAAAAAGTCGCCCGCCATGTGAGGGAATGCGGCGCCCGCCTCATCCTCGATGTCGCGACCGGCAGCGGCGATCTCGCCCGCGCCGTGCTCGACGGCGTGCCCGGAGCCCGCGTCATCGGCAGCGACTTCTGCGCCCCCATGCTCGCCGAGGCGCGGAAGCGGGGCCTCGACGACCTCATCGTCTGCGACGGGCTCGCCCTGCCCTTCCGCGACGCCACCTTCGACGCCCTCACGATCGGATACGGGCTCCGCAACATGGCCGACTGGTCGGCCGCCCTCCGCGAGTTCGCCCGTGTCCTCAAGCCCGGCGGAGCCCTCGTCGTGCTCGATTTCTCCCTCCCCGCCGCGCCGCTGCTCCGCGCTCCCTACCGATTTTATCTCCATCATCTCCTCCCACGGGTCGCGGGCTGTCTTACCGGAAACCGCGAGGCTTACGCCTACCTCGGCGATTCGATCGAGCGTTTTCCCTCCGGTCCAGCCATGCTCGCGCTGATGGAGTCGGCCGGGTTTTCCTCGCCCCGCTGGGAGCCCCAGTGGGGGGGCATCAGCAGCGTTTATGTCGCGACGCGGGCCGGAGCCGGCCAAGGGGAAGCGCCGACGCGGGAGTGAGCTATCGTGTGGTCAGGAAATTACGATTTTCCAGACTTTCCATCGTCAGTGATGGGTGAATCCGGCGAAGAAACCTTCCGCCGCGAAAAATTCTTGTCGTCCTTTCTGTCACAAGGACTGGAGGCGCGACAAAGCCTCATGAACTCGGCGTGAAAAAAGGTGAAATTTGCATTTACAAGCGCCTCCGATGCTGTCATCCCATTACGGTTTATACCTTTGGGATGACGGCGTGGAAAAGAGTTCGCTCCTTCCTCGCCAACCTGTGTTTTTTGAATCCATGAATGCCATCGCCCCCTCTCTCCGCCGGAACCTGTTCTTCCAGGTCCTGGTTCTGGTGTCACTCACCCCCGGACTGATCCTCTTCCCGATGAAGTTGGATGCGAATCCCCAGGGTGCCAATGTGGTCGCCGGGCAGGTTCAATTCAATGGCCTGGGAACATCCCGGTTGGACATCAACAACCTCACTCGAGGAGGGAACGTTCAAGGGAATGGGCGAGCCATCATCAACTGGCAATCGTTTTCCATCGGAGCGAACGAGGCGACCTACATCAATCAGGGTGCCCGTGGCTTCACGATGAACCGGGTTGTTTCCGGAAATCCGACCGAAATTTATGGTCTTCTCAAGGCAAATAACGGTGGCGTCGCGGTGATCAACCCGAACGGCATCGTCGTGGGGCAGGGAGGCACGGTCGATGTCGCGGGCATGCTGACGATGTCGACCCTCGACATCTCCGATCGCGATTTTCTCAATGGCGGTCGCGACCGCTACCGCGGCAATACGAATGCCGGTGTCGTGAACTACGGAGCCATCTCCAGCTCGGGCGGCGATGTCGTCCTCCTCGGTAACTTCCTCCAGAATGCGGGTTCGGTCTCCGCACCCGCGGGCACCGTCGCCTTCGGGGCCGGTGGCGACATCGTCGTCGATACGGCCGGTGGAGCGACGATCTCCGTGAAGTCCGGTGCCAGTGGCGGCAATGTCGGGATCGACAACAGCGGTACGGTCAACGCCGCCGCCGCCGAACTCAAGGCGCACGGCAACGTCTACGCCCTCGCCATCAAGAACGACGGTCTCGTCCGGGCGAGCGGCTACAATTTCCGGGGCGGACGCCTCACTCTCAGCGCCGGTCCGCAGGGCCGCATCGTCAACACCGGCAATCTCGAGGCGCGCCAGAGCGATGGCTCGGGTGGGCGCATCGAGGTCAGTGGCGGCGACATCGAACTCGGCTCCAGCGGCCCTGGCCAAGGGCAGCTCGATGCCTCGGGTGCGGCTGGCATGGCCGGTGGCAGCGTGCAGGTGAGCGGGGCGAACGTCACTCTCGCCGACGGGGCTGCCGTGCGTGTCGGCGGATCCGCCGCGGGCAGCGCCAATCTTTCCGGCACCGGCACGACCCTCATCAATGGAGCGGTCGATGCCACCAGCACCGCTGCGATCGGTGGCAACATCACCGTGGAAGGTCGTAACATCGCCGTTGGCAACACCGCGGCGATCGATGCCTCGGGTGCCGCCGGGGGTGGCAACGTCCAGATCGGGGGTGGCTTCCAGGGTCGCGATGCCACGATCCGCAATGCCGAATCCCTCCGGGTCGATGACGGCGCGTCCATCGCCTCCAATGGGGTCGAGTCCGGCCGCGGCGGCAATATCATCCTCTGGTCCGATGTGGACACGGTCTTCGCCGGTGCTCTCTCCGCCACCGGGGTCACGCGCGGTGGTTTCGCCGAGATCTCCGGCAAGGACACGCTTTCGGTGACCGGCGACGTCGATCTTTCCTCGACCTCCGGCGTGGGCGGCGACCTGCTTCTCGATCCGACCAACATCACCATCACCGCGACGGGCGCGGCAGGCATCGGTGGCAGCACCATCAGCAACGTGTGGCTTTCGAGCCAGCTCGACGCCGGCAACAATGTCATCATCTCGACGAATTTCGGCGGCGCCGAGCGTGGCAACATCACCGTCGGGCGCGCCACCACCACCACCGAATCGGTCGCCGACCGGGTTGAATGGTATCAGGATTCCGCCGGCACGCCCGGAGGCACCCTTTCGCTGCTCGCCACCAGAGACATTTCCTTCAATTCCTCCGTCCGCAGCGCCGGCCACGGGGGGATCAACATCGTC
>JALRFZ010000633.1 GCA_023253615.1 Verrucomicrobiales bacterium
TGGAGACGGTCAGGCCGACCAGTCGACCCTCTTTGCCGACGGGCTGAACATGCCGATGGGTTTCGCCCTCGGCCATCGCGGTGCCTGGGTCGCGGCCGACATGGATCTGCTTTTCCTCCAGGATACCGACGGCGACGACCGTGCCGACGAGCGCGAGGTCGTGCTGACCGGATTCGGCAACGGCGACACCCACCAGAACATCAGCAACCTCGTCTTCGACGCGGGCGGATTTTTGTACTTCAGTCAGGGGCTGCACGCCTACTCGCAGGTCGAGACCCCGTGGGGCGTCTCGCGCGGCGACACCGCCGGATTCTGGCGCTTCGATCCTCGCCTGAAGCGGCTCGATCCCTTCGGGTTTCCCTCGATGACGAGCCAGAATCCCTGCGGCATGACCCTCGACCGCTGGGGCGCGCTCTTCGTGAAAAGCAACGGTCCGCATCTCTGTTTTGCGACCCCCGGCCTCGTGCCCACGACCCATTCGCGCGAGCTCATGCAGTTCGCCCAGGTCGGCCAGACTCCCGGCAAGAGCATGGGGGGCGACATCGTTTCCTCGTCGCATTTGCCCGACTGGATTCAGGACCACGCCATCATCGCCGGCTACTTCGCCCGCGAGGTCTCGGCCATTCCGCTGGTGGAGGAAGGGGCCGGCTTCAAGGCCTCGCCTCCGGTGCAGTTGATCTACGGAGGTCACGAGAGTTTTCGTCCCGTGGACATCCGTCAGGGTCCCGATGGGGCGATCTATGTCGCCGATTGGTTCAATCCCATCATCAACCACTACCAGGTCTCCTTGCGGCATCCCGATCGCGATTACAGCCACGGCCGGATCTGGAGATTGGGTGCGAAAAGACGCGAGCCGGTGAAACGGCCCGATCTGACCAAGATGGGAACCGCGGAGCTCCTCGAACAACTCCGCAATCCCGAACGGTGGCCGCGCGAGCAGGCGAGACGGATGCTGACGGATCATGCCGGGCCCTGGGAAGTCGCGGGGGCGGTGAGGGCACGGATCGAAACATTGAAACCGGCTGAGCATGTCGCCTTGGTCGAGGCCGCCGGGGTGCTCGAATCGCTTGGCAAAGTGGACGACCTCACCTTGGATCGTCTCAAGCAATCGGACGAGCCGCGGGTGCGAGCCGTGGCGGCGCGGATCATCGGGCGGAGCGATCAAGCCTTCGCCGATGAAGAGAAGATTTTGGCCGAACTCCTCGCCGATCCGCATCCCCGCCCGCGTCTCGAAGCCGTCGTCGCCTGTGCGAACCTGCCGGGAGCGGACTCGTTGAAACTCGCCCTCACCGCCCTCGATGCGGGACCGGATCGCTTTGTCGAGTATTCGCTCGCGCAGGCGGTGTTTGCCTTGGAGGACGATTGGCGGCAACCCCTGCAGGAAGGGAAGTTGAGTTTTGCGAAACCCGCCCATCTCGCGTTTGTTCTTGAGACCTACGGAGGCGAGGTCTCCGCCAATCTTGCACGACGGGCCCTGGAAGACGATCTCGCTCCGACCGACCGGTCGCGGTTGCTCGTGGTGCTCGCCAGGCTCGGTGGCCCCGAAGATCTCGGTGGCATCCTCGCCGAAGCGGCGAAGACCGAAGATCATACCCTGCTCGAATCCCTCGCCGAGGCGACCCGGACCCGTGGCGTCGTGCCCAAGCCTCTGAACGAGACCTCCCTCGCCACGCTGATGGCGGCGAAGAACGAGACGACCGCAGCCGCCGGGATCCGGCTCGCCGGCTTGTGGGGGGTACGGAGCCTCACGGGAGCGATCAAAGAGATCGTTCTCAATATACAATCGCCGACATCGCAACGCGTGGAGGCGATCGTGGCGCTGGCGCGGCTATCCGGAGAGGAGTCGGTTCCGTTTCTTCGATCTTTGGTTGCGGACCCCTTCAGAGAGGAAGCGATCCAGCAGTCCGCACTTCACGCTATTACTCTCGTTGATGTGAAGACTGCGGCCGGCATCCTCGGACCGCTGGTGACGATGAAACTCAGAGAGGTGCCTTCACTCGTTCCACTGTCCTCCGTAAAAGAATCGAAATCCGAGAACCCTAAGAATCATTACTTCGCGCTTCTCCCCACGCTCCTCGCCGCGAACGGAGGTCCCGCCGCCCTCGCCGCGGTTTTCGAGACTGGCACTCCGCCCGATGCCGCCACCGCCCAGGAGATTCTCACCGCGATGAATCGCCTCGGCCGCACCGACGCGAAGCTGACCCCGCTCCTCAACCGGGCGATCGGCCGCCAGAGCGGCGCACCCGAATACGATCCTGACAAAGTCGCCAAAATCGTCGCCGCCGTGCGCGAAGGCAAAGGCGACGCGAAGCGCGGAGCCGAGGTCTACCAGATGGCCCAGCTCGCCTGTACCGCCTGTCACCGCGTCGGTGACGCGGGCGGCGTGATCGGTCCTTCCCTCAACGGCGTTGGAGCCGGCATGCCGCTCGACCAGATCGTCGAGTCCATCCTCTGGCCCGATCGGCAGATCAAGGAAGGCTATCAGGCGATCGCTTTCACGACGAAGGCGGGAGCCTCCTTCACCGGCTACGTCGAACGCGAAGGCGACGACCTCGTCTGGTATCGCGACACCGGCACGCCGTGGATCAAGCCGCTCGAAAAGAAAGAGATCGCGAGCCGCGAGGTCATCCCCACGCTGATGCCGCCGGGGCTGACCGCGAGCTTGAGCGAGGAACAGTTCGTCGATCTGGTGGCTTACCTGGCCTCGTTGAAGGGGTAGGGCGGCGACGAAATCAGAAGCTCATCGAGGCAGGAAGTAGCCGATGATTTTTGACGGTGATCTCACACAAATCTGAACGTGGTCGAGATGCCGGATTCCGGCACTGGGATACAGGGGCTCGCCTTCGATGAAGAATGCCCGGACGGAATCAAATGCCTCTTGCTGCTCCGATTCCCGGAATTTGTGCAAGGCTTCGAAAACCGCACAATCCAGATTGCGTGACCGCATTTCGCGGCCTGTGTTTGCCGGTGGTGCCTGCCCGATCTCCTCGAACAGTTCGACCAAGCGCTGATGGGTTTTTCTCACCAACTCAAGATATTCAATCTGAACGAGGTCCAGGCAATTGCCGAGATCGATGACAGCACCGAGCACTGCGGGAGTTTTGATCTTTGAACCCGGCCGCTCGGCCTGTTCCCGAGCCCATCGAAGGGCCCTTTCGTAGCCATCCTCCCAGAAGTAGAGGCCGTGGCCGAGCCAGTCATAGTCATTCCGGCTCCACTTCAATTCATCGAGCCCGGCAGCCACCTTTTTTGCGACGTCACTATCGCATCCATGGAAGCCCAGAACGTAGCGGCTCCAGGGCATCGGTGGTTACCGATAGGCTTTCGCGAGATTTCCCTTTTTGTCCAAAATGCCTGCGCTGATCAGGAAATTTTTCGCCGTCGTTTTCGACTTGGAGACA
This sequence comes from Verrucomicrobiales bacterium, assembly GCA_023253615.1. Classification (GTDB taxonomy): domain Bacteria; phylum Verrucomicrobiota; class Verrucomicrobiia; order Verrucomicrobiales; family DEV007; genus Arctic95D-9. Next base: position 3,402 of record JALRFZ010000633.1, read on the forward strand.
CGCTTGTAGGCTGCTTCGAGCGATTTGATTTCTTCGTCAACCACGGCCTGAATATCCGCGCATCGGGGCGAAGGGCTCTTTGTCTTTTTTGCCATGCGATGAAGATACCACCGCCACCGGGCGGAGGCGAGAAAATCCTCTCATCGCCCTCACAGCACCACCGTCGTCGCACTCTGGATGCCAGGGATCGCCTCGATTTTCTTGAGGGTCTCGGCGTCCACGGCGGAGTCGATGTTGAGGATGCTGAGGGCCTGGCCACCGACCTGGTTCCGGCTCAGGGACATGTTGGCGATGTTGACCTTGGCTTCACCGAGGACACGTCCGATCGCGCCGACCACGCCGGGGGCGTCGGTGTTCTCGAAAATGAGGAGGTGGCCCTGCGGATTGGCATCGAGGTTGTGGTCATCGATGCGGACGACGCGAGGCTGGCTGCCGAAGAAGGTGCCGGAAACGGTGACCTTCTCCTTCTCATTGCCGGCGGTGACGGTGATGAGGTCGGTGAACTCGCACTCCTCGGCGGGACGGCTCTCGGTGACGCGGATGCCACGGCCTTCGGCGATGGAGGGCGCGTTGAGGTAGTTGGCCGAGCCCGAGGTCGAGCCGGTCTCGAGGAAACCCTTGAGGGCCGAGCGGGTCACGAGGGTCGTGTCGATCTCGGCGACCTTGCCGGTGTATTCGATGCGGAAGAGGTCCGACTGCTTCGGTGCGATCTGGCTGACGAGCTTGCCGAGCATTTCGGAAAGGCCGAGGTAGGGGCCGATCTGCTTCAGGGTGGTCTCGTCGAGATTCGGCATGTTCACCGCGTTGACGACTTCACCGCGGAGAAGGCGTCCGGCGATGGCCTCGGCGATCTCGATGCCGACGTTCTCTTGCGCTTCCTCGGTCGAGGCGCCGAGGTGCGGGGTGAAGACCATTTCGGGACGAGCGAGCAGCTCGTAGTCGGCGGCGGGAGGCTCGATCTCGAAGACGTCGAGGGCGGCACCGGCGATCTTGCCCGACTTGATGCCCTCGAGGAGAGCGGCCTCGTCGATCAGTCCGCCGCGGGCGCAGTTGATGATGCGGACGCCGTTTTTCATCAGGGCGATGCGGTCGGCGTTGAGGAGATGTTTTGTCTCCGCCGTCATCGGCATGTGCAGGGTGATGAAGTCGGCCTGGGCGACCGCATCCTCGACGGTCTCGCAGAGCTCGACACGCATGGCCTTGGCCTTGCTTGCAGCGAGGTAGGGATCGTAGGCGACGACACGCATCCCGAAGCCCATCGCGCGCTTCGCGAATTCGGCCCCGATGCGGCCCATGCCGAGAATGGCGAGGGTTTTGTTGTAGAGCTCGACGCCGGCGTAGGCCTTGCGTCCTTCCTTGAATCGTCCCTCGACGACCGACTGGTGGGCCTGGGGGATGTGGCGGGCGAGCGACATCATCAGGGTGAAGGCGTGCTCGGCCGTGGAAATGGTGTTGCCGCCGGGCGTGTTCATCACGACGACGCCGTGTTTGGTGGCGACGGGGATGTCGATGTTGTCGACCCCGACCCCGGCGCGTCCGATGGCGCGGAGGACGCCGGCTCCGGCTTCGATGACGGGGGCGGTGATCTGCACCCCCGAACGGACGATGATGCCCTCGTAGTTCGGCGCGTTCTCGATCAGCTGCGGCTCTTTCAGGTTGAGCTTCACATCGACGACGAGGCCGGAAGACTTGAGAAATTCAATGCCTTTATCGGAAATCGGATCGCAGACGAGGACGCGGCGTTGGCTCATGGGAGAGGGGGATAGGTTCGGGTGAAAAGGGGGGAAAGGTAGGTTTGGCCAGCCGGGAAGCAAGGGGGAAAACCCCGGAAATGGCCGGGACGCTTTTCCCTTGCGGGACGGGCGGTTTCCGGGTTCAGATGCGTCATGTCCCGCCTTTTTGCCTTTCTCACGGCCGCTTTCCCGCTCTGGATCCTGATTTGCAGCGGGATCGCCCTCGTCGTGCCCGAGGTGTTCACCTGGTTCCGCGGTGGCTGGATCGTCTGGGGGCTCGGGGTGATCATGCTCGGGATGGGCCTGACCCTCACCTTCGAGGATTTCAAATCGGTCGTGAGGATGCCGACGGCCGGGATCATCGGGGTGGTCTGCCAGTTTGTGATCATGCCGATGATGGGCTGGGGCGTGGCGACAGCCCTGGGCCTCGCCAAGATCGACCCCGGTCTGGCTGCCGGTCTCATCCTCGTGGCTTGTTGCCCGGGCGGGACGGCCTCGAATGTGATCACCTATCTCGCCAAGGCCAACGTGGCGCTCTCGGTGCTGATGACGACGGCCTCGACCTTCGCGGCGATTGCGCTGACGCCCCTGCTCACGAAGTGGCTCGCCGGTGCCCTCGTCGAGGTTGATGCCTGGAAACTCTGCCTCGATACGGTGAAGGTGGTGCTCCTGCCCGTGCTGCTGGGACTGCTCCTGAATCGATACGTTCCCTCCCTGAGCCGTAAGATCTCCCCGGTTTCTCCACTGATTTCGGTGATCGCCATCGTCCTGATCGTCGCGAGCATCATCGGGCAAAATCACACCCTCATCCTCGGATCGGGCTGGCGGCTCCTCGCGGCTCCGGCTTTGCTGCACCTCGGTGGTTTCGGGCTCGGCTATCTCGTGGCGAAACTCTTTCGCCTGCCCGAGGCCGACGCCCGCACCGTCTCGATCGAGGTCGGCATGCAGAATTCCGGGCTCGGCACCCATCTCGCGACGAAGAGCTTCCCCGGCACGGCCGCCCCGGTGCCCTGCGCCATCAGCGCGGTCTACCACAGCCTCATCGGCAGTCTGCTGGCCGGCTACTGGCGCTGGCGGAGCGGGAAGTCACGATGACTCTTCCGGAGAATCCGTCGTCTCCGGTCGAGCGAAGAAGCAGCTGCCTACGGAACACGCGGAATACTCGGAAACTTGCCATGTAGCAGGATTATGGATTCCGTGTTTTTCGCGTGTTCCGTAGGCCCCCTTTCCTTGTCGTGGAAAGGACCGAGGAAACGCCGGGGACACGCATCAATCCTTCGTCGCCGATCCGCCGGAGTTGCCGAGTTCGGCGTATTCGGGCGGGAGGGCGGCGCGGAAGCGGGATTTGTCGATGGCCTTCATGTAGGCTTCGACGGCGGAGACCTGTCCGGCGAGCATCTTCTGCCAGATCGCGTCGTCCATGAACTGCATCCCGTATTCCTTCCCGCCGGTGATGATGTCGTAAAGCTTCTGGGTCGAGCCTTCGCGGATCACGGAACTGACGGCGGGGGTGGAAACGAGGATCTCGTTCACCGCGGTCCGGCCTTCCGAGTCGCAGCGACGGAGGAGAAGCTGGGCGACGACGCCGCGCAGCGAACCGGCGAGCATCGTCCGCACCTGCGACTGCTGGTCCGAGGGAAACACGTCGACGAGACGGTCGACGGTCTTGCGGGCGTTGTTCGTGTGCAGGGTGCCGAACACCAGCAGGCCGGTCTCGGCGGCGGTGAGGGCGAGGGAGATGGTTTCGAGGTCGCGCATCTCGCCGACGAGGACGATGTCGGCGTCCTCACGCAGGGAAGCCCGCAGGCCGTCGGCGAAGGAGGGGCAATGGATCGGCACCTCGCGTTGCGAGATCGTGCTCTTCTTGTTGTTGTGTACGAACTCGATGGGCTCTTCCACCGTGATGATGTGCCGGGCGTAGGTACGGTTGATGTAATCGATCAGTGCGGCGAGCGTCGTCGACTTTCCCGATCCGGTGGGACCGGTGACGAGAACGAGCCCGCTCCGCATGTCACCGAAGCTTTCGATCGTCTTCGGCACGCCGAGGTCGTCGATCGTCTTGATCTTCGTCGGGATGAGACGGAAGACGGCGCCGAGTCCGTTGTTCTGCTTGAAGTAGTTGCAGCGGAAGCGCGACTGCTTGTCCATCTCGTAGGCGAAGTCGAGGTCGCCCTTCTGCAGGTAGCGCTCGTAGGCGCTGGGCTCGCAGATCTCGCGGAGCATGTAGTCGATCGTGGCGTGCTCGAGGACGCCGTCGGCGATCGGGGCGATGGCGCCGTGGGCCCGCATCTTGGGCGGCTGGCCTTCGCTGAGGTGGAGGTCGGACCCGCCCGAAGCGACGAGGTGCTGGAAGTATTGGTCGATGACAGCCATGGCTGGAATAGAGAAAAGGTGGAGTGTGTTTGGAGGAATGTCAGGATCGGTGGCACGGCACGCTTCACGCGCCGATGTTGGCCTTGAGGGTGCCGCGGTCGATGGCGCGGCCGAGGGCTTCTTCCTGGCTGATGACGCCGTCGCGGTAGAGTTTGGCGAGGGCGTCGTCCATCATGATCATGCCGACGTTTTTCCCGGTCTGCATCACGCCGGGAAGCATGAAGGTTTTGCCGTCGCGGATGATCGCGGAGACGGCGGGCGTGTTCACGAGCAGCTCGAGAGCCAGTTCGCGGCCGGTGCCGTCGGCCCGGGGGACGAGCTGCTGGGAGATGATGCCGCGGAGCGATTCGCCGACCATGATGCGGATCTGCTCGCGCTGTTCGGTCGGGAAGACGTCGAGGATACGGTCGAGGGTACGGGCGGCGCTGCCGGTGTGCAGGGTCGCAAGGACGAGGTGACCCGTTTCCGCGGCGGTGATGGCAAGCGAGATCGTCTCGAGATCGCGCATTTCACCGACCATGATGATGTCGGGGTCTTCCCGCAGGGCGGCGCGGAGGGCCTGGGAGAAACTTTCGGTGTGGGTATGCACCTCGCGCTGGTTCACGTGGCAGTTGGCGGAATTGATCACGTATTCGATGGGATCCTCGAGCGTGATGATGTGGTCGTTGCGCTGGTGGTTGATCTCGTTGATGAGGGCGGCGAGGGTCGTCGATTTGCCCGATCCGACGGCGCCGGTGACGAGGACGAGTCCGTTGTGGTATTCGAGGAGAGGTTTGATCGCCTCGGGGAGGCGGAGCTCCTCCATCGTGCGGAGCTGCGTGCTGATGACGCGGAAGACCATCTCCCAACCGAGGCGCGTTTTCACGACCGAGGCGCGGAAGCGCCCGATCTCGGGGGCGTAGGCGAAATCGACGTCGCCGCGCTGCTCGAGGCGGCGCAGCTCGGGCTCTGGCAGGTAAAGGCGTGCGAGCTTCTCGGTATCCTCGGGCGTGAGCTGCTCGGCGTTTTCCCAGATCGGCTGGAGGAGGCCGTAGCGGCGCCATTTCGGCGGCGCGAAGGGAGCGAGGTGGACGTCGGAAACGTTGTATTCCTGAGCGAGCTTCAGGTAATCATCGACGTGACCAAGGACGGGGACGGTATCGGACATAAAGGTGGGGGGAGGATCTACGATTGTCTGGGCTCGCCTCCGGGCCGTTTCCCGACTCCGGGGCGCGAGCGTGCCGAGTATTGGGATTGTGGCAGGGCTAGGCAAGCGGAAAAACGGGTTTTTGGGGCGTTCCGCAACCGGCTCACCCGGACAACATTTCCTTCATCCGCGCAAAATAATCCGCCGCGAAGTCCTCGTCGGCGGGGGCGGAGGAGAGGGTCTCGTAGCTCGATTCGATCAGCTCTTCCTTGCTCAGTTCGCGGAAAAACGAGCTCGGCATGCAGGGCATCTTGTCGCCGTAGCGCTTGCGGCTGTGGCACCAGGTGATGGTGAGATCCAGCATCGCGCGGGTGATGCCAACGTAGAGGAGGCGGCGCTCCTCGTCGCGGCTGCCTTCCTCGAGCGAGCGGGAGTGGGGGAGAATGCCCTCCTCGACGCCGATGATGTAGCAGACGGTGAATTCGAGTCCTTTCGCCGCGTGCATCGTGATGAGGGAGACACCCTTGCCGTCGGCATCCTTCTTCTCATCCTCGCGGTCCTGCATCAGAGCGACACTGTCGAGGAAGCCGCGCAGGCCGCGTTTCGATTTCTCGAAGTGGGAATGCATCCCGTCGATGAGCTCGGCGACGTTGCGGCGGCGGTTGTCGAATTCCTCGTCGGTCTTGCAGCCTTTGCGGAGGAAATGGTCGTAGTCGATCTCCTTGAGCAGTTCGCGCGTCATCTCGGCGTAGTTCGCCGATTTGGTCGCGGCGATGTCGGCGTAGCGATTGAGGAATTCGGCGAAGGCGAGGAGGGATTTCTGCGCGCGGGTGCTGAGGGCTCCGAGAAACTCGAGATCGTTGATCGCGGCGTGGATGCTGATCTGGTGGTCGATGCTGAACTGGGTGGCCAGCTCGATGGTGCCGTCGCCGATGCCGCGCGGCGGGGTGCTGATGACGCGCAGCAGGCTGATATCGTCCTCGTGGTTGAGGAAGAGATTCAGGTAGGCGAGGACGTCCTTCACCTCGCGCCGCTCGTAAAAGCTCTGCCCGCCGATGAGTTTGTAGGGGATCTGGTTTTCGCGCAGCTTTTCCTCCATCACCCGCGACTGGGTGTTCATCCGGAAGAGGATCGCCATATCGTCGTAGGGACGTTGACGGAGACGGTGTTTTTCGAGGATCTCGCCGACGACAAAATCGGCCTCGGTCTCGGCGTCGGGCATGGAAATGAGGCGAGTCTTTTCGCCCTCGCCTTTGCCGCTCCAGAGCGTCTTTTCTCGGCGGTTGAGATTGTGGCGGATGAGGCTGTTGGCGAGCCGGAGGATGGCGTTGGTCGAGCGGTAGTTCTCCTCGAGCTTGATCACGGTGGGATCGGAGAAATGGCGTTCGAATTCGAGGATGTTGGTGATATCGGCCCCTCGCCACCCGTAGATGCTCTGATCGTCGTCGCCGACGACGCAGATGTTCTGCTCGGGCCCGACGATGAGGCGGAGCAGGGTCATCTGGAGGTGGTTCGTGTCCTGGAACTCGTCCACCATGATGAAGCGGTAGCGCCGCTGCCATTCGCGGCGGATGTCGGGATTCTCCTCGAGCCCGCGCACCGCAAGGATGAGGAGATCGTCGAAGTCGACCGCGTTGAGCTGCTTCAGTTCCTTTTGGTAGGTGCGGTAGACGTCGTTGATGAGGGCCTCCTCGCGGTCGCTCGGCGGTTTCCCGGTGTTTTTCGCCTGGCTGATGAGGGAGTTGGCGAGTTTGGCATCGAGATTTTCATCACGTCCCGCCAAACGCACGATGATGCGGCGGAGCAGGCCGAGCTGGTCGCTCTGGGTGTAGATCGTGAAGGTGCGCTTGTAGCCGAGCCGCTCGATGCAGGTGCGGAGAATGCGGACGCAGAGGCTGTGGAAGGTCGAGATGGTGAGTTGCTCGGCCTGCTCGGGCTCGATCATCGTCGCGACCCGCTCGCGCATTTCATTCGCGGCCTTGTTGGTGAAGGTCACCGCGAGGATCTGCGAGGGCGGG
>JALRFZ010000764.1 GCA_023253615.1 Verrucomicrobiales bacterium
GCGTCGTGATGGAGAATCTCCGCCGCGTCTACGGTGACACCCTCACCGACCGCCGCATCGCCGAGATCGCCCAGGCCTTCTACGCCCACCTCGTGAAGTTTTTGGGTGAGTTTGTCAGGCTCGCCTTCATGAGCGACGAGAAAAAGGCGAAATACGTCCGCATCGAGGGCATCGAGCACCTCGCCGCCGCCCGCGAAAAGGGAAAAGGAGTGCTTCTTCTCGCCGGGCATTTCGGCAACTGGGAGGTCTCGACCGTGGCCGGCATGTCGCAGTTCAAGCAATACCGCGGCCATCTCCATTTCATCCGCCGTCCCTTGAAGCCGCAGTGGTTCAACGACCTCGTGATGCGCCGTTTCCAGAAGGCCGGTTTCGGCACCTTGGAAAAAACCGGCTCGCTCGATGACATCCTCGCCCTGCTCGAGGACAACCGCATCATCGTCTCCATCTTCGACCAGTTCACGGTGCGGAAGTACGGGATCCAATCCGAGTTTTTCGGTCACCCGGCCCATACCTTCAAAAGCCTTGCCGTGCTCGCGCAGTTCACGGGTGCGCCGGTGATCCCCTCGTCGAGCTGGCGCGAGCCCGACGGCACCCACGTGCTGCTCTTCGAGCCGCCGGTCGAGGTGCTGACCGAAGGCCGCACCAAGGAGATCCTCTCGAAAAACACGAAACGCTTCAACGAGGCCCTCGAGCGCATCATCCTCCGCCATCCCGAGCAGTGGATCTGGATGCACAAGCGCTGGAAGCAGGTGCGCGAGGAGCGTTGAAGCCAGGGAGAACCGCCAGAGAAGGGCGTCGGCGGGAGGAGGAGAGGGCCTGAATTCCGCCCTTGCTCCTCGATCGGGGCGCGGGTTATTCTCCCGGCATCATGTCCGGAAAGCCCCCTCTACTTGATCCCGCCCACTGCCTTGCGCGCCAGGACCGTCTGCGTCACCATCTCGCTGCGAACGACCTCGATGGCGCTGTCTTTTTCGACCGCCACTACATCCATGGTCTCACCGGATACTGGCACGGCCAGCCGCTCACGCCGGTGGCCTTGCTGGTGAAAAGCGACGGAGGCAGCGTCCTTGTGACTCATGACGAGGCGGCGAAGGCACCCGCCGCGGGTGAGATCGCGATTTACACTTCCAACGACTTCTGCACCCTGCGTCCGAATCTCAGTGCGGAGGTCGCTTCGGTCTTGAATCCCTTTCTGAGAGGCTTTAAACGCATCGGAACCGAGCAGCAGGTGCCCTCCGCGCTCATCGATGGGCCCGTATGCCGTGACATCTCCCGTGATTACCAGTACCTGCGTCGTCGCAAGGACGCTGATGAAGTCGCGGCCCTTGTCTTCACGGTCGAGTGTGCCGACAAGGCTTACGCCGAGGCCAAACAATTGCTCGAGCCAGGGATCGACGAGGTCGAGATCATGGCCGTGATGCTCGAGACCGCCACCTACGCCGCGGGAGAGTTCTTGTCAGGTTGGGGACAGGATTTCCAGTCAGGAGCCCCGGGGGGATTTGCCCGGCCCCGGCGTGCCGTCGAGGCCGGCGAGCTGATCCCGCTCGATATCGGAGTCGGCGTGCGCGGCTATCGTTGCGACCTCTGCCGCACCTTCGCCGTCGATGGTTCACCGACCGACGAACAGGCCGCGGCCCATGCGCGGATCGTCGAGGTGATGAAATCGGGCGAATCGATGATGAAGCCCGGTCAATCCTGCCGCGCCCTGTTCGAGGCGTTGAAGGGCGAACTCGACGGCTGGAACGGTTACGCCTTCTTCCACCACGCCGGTCACGGGATCGGGCTCGATGCCCACGAGGTGCCGCGGATCAATCCAGCCTGGGACGATGTTCTCGAAGAGGGGGATGTCATCGCCTTCGAGCCCGGGCTCTACGGTGGCGACCTCCGTGCCGGGATTCGTCTGGAGAACAATTACCTCATCACCGCCGACGGCTTCCGGCAATTGTCGCATTTTCCCCTCGATCTGGTTTGAGGCCGGCGATCTCGCGGAACCTTCATCGGAGACGATCATGCCGGAAGAACCCATTCATCAGCCGCACGACAAGCTCTTCAAGCAGAGCTTTGGCGATCCGGTGAATGCGGCCGGTTTTTTGCGCCATCATCTGCCCGCATCCATGGCGGAGGCAATCGTTTGGGAGCGGCTCGCACTTCAACCGGGGAGTTTCGTGGATTCACACTTCCGGCAGCATGAAAGCGACCTGCTGTTTTCGGCTTCCATCGGAGGAGGCGACTGTCTTGTCTACCTGCTCTTCGAGCATCAGGTCAACGAAGACCCTCTGATCGCCCTGCGGCTGCTTCGCTACATGGTGCGAATCTGGGAGTCGCATCACAAGGACAGGCCGGAGAAGCCTCTGCCCGTGATTGTTCCCGTGGTGCTTGCGCAGAACGAAACGGAATGGAGGATCTCGGATCGTTTTTCCTCCCTGCTCGATCTTCCCACCGGGCTTGAAACCGATTTCGCGCCGTTCGTCCCGGACTTCCGGTTTCAATTGGTGCAACTTGCCGGAATTCCCTATGACGCGCTGCGCGGAACACCGGCCGGGATCCTGGTGCTGCGGGTGATGAAGGCGGAGCGGAGTGGTCAGCTCCTTTCGGATCCCGTTTGGGAAGAGTCGCTGCTCCAGCAGATCCCGGGTCCGGTGTTTGAAATGCTGCTTCGTTACCTCCTCGATGCCGACGTTGACAGTGAAGGCTTCCACCGTAGAATGAATGAGATTTCACAAACCGAATTGAAGGACTCCGCCATGACTCTGGCCCAACAAATCCGGCAGGAAGGAAGAAAAGAAGGGAAGCTGGAAGGGAAACTGGAAGGCAAGCTGGAAGGCAAGCTGGAAGGCAGACTCGAGGGGTTGCGTGAGGCGGTTTTGGATTCCCTTGCCATTCGATTCGCGTGCGTTCCCGAGGGAATGGCGGAGGCCGTCCGAAAGATCGACAGCGAGAGCCGCCTTCGCGCGTTGCACCAAGCCTCCCTCCGCGCCGAATCGCTCGACGCTTTCGCTGACAATCTTTGACGGGCGTTCGGGAAAAGCGCGCTGCACAGGTTCGCGTTCTTGCGGATGGCAAGATCCCGTCCCGTTTCAATACCGCGCCTTGACGGGCGGCCCGCCCTCGCGATGCTATCGGGAAATTTTCCCAGACATGTCCACCGAACCCGTCCTCATCGCCGGCTCCTGGCGCGAATCCGAAAAGACCGGATTTTTCCAGTCCGCCAATCCCGCCACCGGCAAGCTCCTGCCCGCCCATTATCCGATCAGCTCCTGGGCGGATTGCGAGGCGGCTCTCGTCTCAGCCCAGGCGGCGTTCGCGGAAATGCGGGTGATGCCGGGGGAAAAGATCGCCGCCTTCCTCGAGGCCTATGCCGCCAAGATCGAGGTCCGCGCGGAGGAGCTCGTGGCGATGGCTCATCTGGAGACCGCGCTGCCGAAGTCGCCCCGCCTCGCCGACGCCGAGCTGCCGCGCACCACCGGTCAGCTCCGCCAGGCCGCCGCCGCCGCTCGGAGCGGCGTGTGGCGCCAGGCCGTCGTCGACAAGGCGAACAACATCCGTGCCTGCTTCGGCGCGATCGGTCCGGTCTGCGTCTTCGGCCCCAACAACTTTCCCTTCGCCTTCGGCAGCGCTTCGGGTGGTGACTTCGCCGCCGCCATCGCCGCGGGCAATCCCGTGATCGCGAAGGCCAATTCATCGCATCCCGGCACCACGAAACTTTTCGCCGAGGCCGCCCTCGAGGCAGTGCTCGAGACCGGCATGCCCGCGGGTACAATCCAGATGATCTATCGCACGAGTCACTCGATCGGCGAACAACTCGTCGCCGATGATCGCGTCGGCGCGACCGGCTATACCGGCAGCCGCGGAGCCGGGCTCGCTCTCAAGCGGGCCGCCGACGGAGCGGGCAAACCGATCTACCTCGAACTCTCGAGCGTGAATCCCGTGGTTTTCCTTCCCGGATCCCTGGCGGAAAAAGGCGAGGCACTCGCCGCCGAATTCACCGGCAGCTGTCTCATGGGCACGGGTCAATTCTGCACCAATCCCGGCATGATCGTCCTTTTCGCCGGAGAGGACACGGAAGCCTTCATCGCCGACATCACGAAGCGATTCAACGAAGCGCCCGCCGGCATCCTGCTCTCCGAATCGGTCCGCAAGTCGCTCCACGAGAGCCACCGCATCCTCACCGGGGCGGGTGCCGAGGTGCTCTGCGGCACGGGTGAGGGGAACGGCGCGGGCTGCTGTGTCGCCAACACCCTCCTGCGGGTTTCCGGCGCGGCTTTCCTCCGCGATGCCGAGACGATGCAGACGGAAGCCTTCGGAAACTCCTCTCTCATCGTGGTCGTCGATTCCGCGGATGAAGCCGCCGAGGTTCTGGAAAAGCTCGAGGGAAATCTCACCGGGTCGATCTATTCCGCCACCGATGGCTCCGACGATGCGGTGCACGACATTCTCGAGCCCATCCTGAGGCAGAAGGTCGGGCGTCTCCTCAACGACAAGATGCCCACCGGTGTCGCCGTTTCCCCCGCGATGAACCACGGCGGCCCCTATCCCGCGACCGGTCATCCCGGCTTCACCGCCGTCGGCATCCCCGCCGCGATCCTCCGCTTCGCGATGCTGCAGAGTTATGACAATGTCAGGGAATCGCGCCTTCCCGCGATCCTCCGCGACGATTACACCGGCCCCGCCCAGCGCTTCATCGACGGGAAATGGCAGTGAACCTGCCTGACCTTTTACCTTTTACCATCTACTTTTAACCTTTTACCGGGCGCTTCGCGCCCGAATCTCCCATGCAAACCGCTCCCGTCACTCCCGCCGACCTCGCCCGTTCCGTCATCGCCGTGCCGCCCATGGCGCGCGACCGCGACCTGAAGTTCCAACGAAGTGAGAACGAGAAGATCGTCCGCCACATCGAGGCCGGCGGGGTGAACATCCTCCTCTACGGGGGCAACGCCAATTTCTACCACACCGCCCCGAGCGAGTATGAGCACATCCTCGGAGAGCTCGCTTCGATCGCCGCTCCCGATACCCTCGTCATTCCTTCCGCGGGCCCGGCCTACGGGGTGATGATGGATCAGGCCGAAATCATCAAAGGCACGGATTATCCCACGGTGATGGTGCTGCCACATCAGGGCCTCACCACCAGCGAGGGCGTCATGCGCGGACTGACGCGTTTCGCCGAGAAGATCGGCAAACCCATCGTCGTCTACATCAAATACGGCGATTACCTCAGCGTCGAGGGCACGAAGGAACTCGTTGATGCCGGGCTCGTCTCCTGGATCAAATATGCCATCGTCCGCGAGGACCCCGCGGATGATCCGTTCCTCGCCCGGCTCGTCGATGTCGTCGATCCGGCCATCATTGTCAGCGGCATCGGCGAGCAGCCCGTCATCGAGCATCTCGTCGACTTCAAGGTGAACGGATTCACCGCCGGTTGCGTCTGCGTGCGCCCCGATCTCAGCGATCAATTGCTGAAGGCGGTGCAGGCAGGTGATCTCGACCTCTCGCGCAAGATCCAGGCGATTTTCAAACCGCTCGAAGATCTCCGCAACGGCATCAATCCCGTCCGCGTCCTCCACGAAGCCGTTCGCCTCGCAGGCATCGCCGACACGGGGCCTGCCCTGCCCTTGCTCAGCGGTGTCACCGCCGATCAGGAAAGCGCGATCCTCGCCGCCGTCGAGGCGCTGAAGGTGGCGGCGGTGTAGACGCACCCGCGTTACGAAGAGACGGTGGAAAAGTTGGCGGTCATTCGCACTTGATCGGCGTGGCCATGGGCGCGTTGTTCCCTTATGATCCTCACCGGACACCAACTCCTCGGCTCGCGCGAATCGGCGGCTTCCTCCGATACTTTCGTCGCCCGCAATCTCGCCCTCGGCGCGGATCTCGAGACCGTCTTTCACGAGGCCACGGAGTCCGAGATCGACGATGCGGTCTCTCTGGCCGCCGCCGCCTTCGATTCATTCCGCCGGCTCCTCCCCGAGCATCGCGCCGACTTCCTCGAGGCCATCGCCGAAGAGGTCCTCGCCCTGGGCGACGAACTCCTCCTGCGCGCCTCCGCCGAGACCGCCCATCCCTTGCCGCGCTGCGCCGCCGAGCGCGACCGCGTCCTCACCCACACGCGGCAGTTCGCCGGATGGATCCGCGAGGGCTCGTGGGTCGATGCGCGCATCGACCGTGGGAATCCCCAACGCCAGCCTCTGCCGAAGCCGGACGTCCGTTCGCTGCTCGAGCCCGTCGGCCCGGTCGCCGTTTTCGGGGCAAGCAACTTTCCCATCGCCATTTCCGTGCTCGGCACCGACACCATCTCCGCCTTTGCCGCCGGATGTCCCGTCGTGGTGAAGGCCCATCCCGCCCATCCGGGCACTTGCGAGATCGCGGCCCGTGCGATCCAGCGGGCCGCCGTGCGCACCCGCATGCCCGAAGGCGTGTTTTCTTTGATTCAAGGGCGATCGCACGAGACCGGCACCCGGCTCGTGCAGCATCCCGGCATCGCCGCCGCCGCCTTCACCGGATCGCTTGCGGGTGGGCGCGCCCTCTTCGATATCGCCAACGCGCGTCCCCAGCCGATTCCCTTCTATGCGGAGATGGGCAGCATCAATCCCGTCTTCCTCCTGCCGGGGGCGCTTCAATCACGGGCCGAGGGCATCGCCCAGGGCTTTGTCGCCGCCCTCACCGCCGGGGTCGGACAATTCTGCACCAATCCGGGCCTCGTCCTCGGACTCGAGAGCGAGGAGTGGAGGCGCTTTCGCTCCCTCGCGAGTGAAAAGGTCGCCGGTTATGCCCCGGCCACGATGTTGCATTCCGGCATTCACGGAGCCTACTCCGCGGGCATCGCGGATCGACTGGCGCGGGCAGGACTCGAACTCGTGGGCCAGTCGGGCGATCCGGCTTCCGCCGAGCGCGGCGAAGCGGCCGCCTATCTCTTTGCCACCACCCAAGAGGGTCTGCTCGCCGATCCGACCCTGTTTGAAGAGCTTTTCGGACCTGTCTCGACCCTCGTCTCATGCAGCGACCCCGGCGACTTCATCAAGGTCGCCGAACGGCTCGAGGGCTCGCTCAGTGCCACCCTTCACGGTACGGAGGAGGATCTTTTGAATCACCGCGAACTCATCGAAGTACTCCGGCGGAAAGTGGGACGCCTCATTTTCAACGGCTATCCCGTCGGTCTCGAAATCTGCCACAGCATCCACCATGGAGGGCCTTATCCGGCCACCACGCACAGCCATTTCACCAGCATCGGCACCCGGGCCATGCACCGCTTCGTGCGGCCCGTCTGTTATCAGGACTGGCCCGACGCCTTGCTCCCGATGGAGCTCCAGAACGCGAATCCGCGGGGCATTCTCCGGATCCTGGACGGTGAACGGACCCGCGACGAGGCCTGAAAAAGGAGCTACTGCGCGGATCTTGTCATCGACTGGCGCAACCAAGGGATGATTTTTGATGCCCGGTTGACGCGATTTTTCTTGGAAACAGGTTGGTTTTTCTTAAAAATGAGGGACCCTAGAATTGGTCCTTCACCGGTCTACTATGTTCACTACCTGGCAATTCGATTCTGACCTCGGTCATGCGTTTTTCCCGGACGGAGGCACAGCTGCTTGGATTTCAAAGGGCCGGCAACTGGTTAAGAATCGATGAAATTGTATATTGGAAATCTGTCTTACGACACTTCGGAAGCCGAATTGCGGGAATTTCTCGCGCAGTACGAGCCCATTGTTGATCTGCACATGCCGATCGACCGGGAAACCGGGCGGCCTCGTGGTTTCGCCTTTGTCACCCTCTCTAGCCGGGAACTCGGCGAAGCGGCAGTGGCACAATTGGACGGCGCCGATCTCGGTGGCCGTAACCTCCGGGTGCGTGAAGCGGAAGAGCGCCGGGCCGCTCCCGGCGGCGGCGGTGGTGGGGGCGGACGTCCTCCCCGCAGCGGCGGATATGGTGGCGGCGGCGGCGGCGGCGGATATGATCGCCGCGGCGGTGGTGGCGGTGGTGGCGGCGGACGCCCTCGCGGCGACCGCGAATATCGCGATCGTGGCGAGCGTGGTGGTGATCGCGAATATCGCGATCGTGGCGACCGCGAATTCCGCGACCGTGGCGACCGTGATTTCCGCGACCGCGGGGATCGCGATGATCGTGGCGGTGGAGGCGGCAAACGCTACCGCAGCCTTTGAAGTTTGACATTCCGCTTGGGGCCTGTCGGCCACTGTCTGTTCTTTTCGTCCGGAAATTCCGGACGCCAGTTTCTTATTGTCTCGATTCCGACCATTTAACAACCATTTGAGTTTTTTATGTTTTCTAAAATACCATTCGACCGGATCAACTGGGTCACCAGCTCCTTTTTGATCGTCACCTTCTTCACCGCCCTGATCGGTACGCCGCTCTACATCGCCCATTTCGGGATCGATCTGTTCCAGATCCTGCTTTTCGTCTTTTTCTTCATCGCCACGGGGATGAGCATCACGCTCGGCTACCACCGCCTCTTCGCCCACAAGGCGTTCAAGGCAAGCCGGTCCGTGAAGCTGACGACCCTCCTTTTCGGCGCCGCCGCCTTCGAGGATTCGGCCCTCGATTGGTCCTCCGACCATCGCGAGCACCACAAGCATGTCGACGACGAGCACGATGATCCCTACGCCATTTCCAAAGGCTTCTTCTGGGCACACATGGGCTGGATCTTCTTCAAGCTCTATCCCCGTCCGCTCGCCAACGTGGGCGATCTCAAGAAAGATCCCCTCGTGATGTGGCAGCACCGTCATCACCGTCCGATCGGATTTGCCGTTGGTTTCCTGCTGCCCGCCATGATCGGTTACTTCTACGGAGGGTGGGAATCCGCCCTCGGTGGCTTCCTCATCGCCGGACTCGCGCGTCTCGTCTGTGTGCAGCACTGCACTTTCTTCATCAACTCGCTCTGTCACACGATTGGCAAACGCCCCTACGATTCCTCGACGAGTGCCCGCGACAGCTGGCTCATGGCGATCTTCACCTTCGGTGAGGGGTATCACAACTATCACCACTCGTTCCAGCACGATTACCGCAACGGCGTCAAACCCTGGCAGTGGGATCCCACGAAATGGGCGATCTGGACGCTCTCAAAGCTGGGGCTTGCCACCGAGCTTCGCCGTGTGCCCGAGGAGAAGATCGTCCTGGCCGAGCTGCGGGAGATGAAACATCAGGCCGAGGCGCAGATCGCCAGTGGCAGCACATGGAAATTCACCTGCCCGACCCGCGAAGAGGCTTATGCCACGCTTCTGGAGCTTTCCCAGCAGCTCAGCGAGGGGTACTCCGAACTGGAGAAAGCCGTCGGCGACCGCATCAAGATTTCCGGTGAGGCCCTCAGCCGCTGGCGGCAGATGAGCGCCGACGTGGGCGAGCAGATCCTGTTGCTGCGCTCCCTGCAGGCGCAGCCGTCGATGGCTTGACCGGTCCACCTTCACAAAGGACCGGGCACGGGTGTTCATGTTTTGAATTGCCTGCCGCCCGGTTTTCCCGCATTTTTCCGCCATGACCCAACCCTTTTCTCTCAAGACCAGCGTCCAGCTCGGAGTCGTTCCCACCCACATCAAGTTTGTCGGAGGGCTCGTGCCCGATGGCGAAGGGCGTTTGCCACGCGGGGAGGATGGCCGCCTCATCGTCGTCAGCGAGATGGCCGCCATCTGCGAGGCCAGCCCCGTTCCGGTGCAGAATGCCCAGGTGACGATTTTCCCGGGCACCCATGAAGGGGACACCGACGAGATGTTCGGAGGTCTGCGCGATCTCGGGCTGGGGCTGCATCCCATCATGATGGTGGGCGGCGCCGATCCCATGGATCCCGCGGATGAGGAAAAGGTGGCCGCCATGCTCGCCGCCGGGCTGCGTGTCGCCATCAAACATGGCATCACCCAGGTCGCGTCCACTTCCATCGAGCAATGGATGCAGCCTGGTGCCACGCCCAAAACCGGGGCCGACTTTGACGCGGCGGTGGCCCAGAACGTCCGAGCCCATCTCCGCGCCTGCCGCGAGGCCGGGGTCGAAGGGAGCTGCATCGAGCACTGGCACATCGAATTCCTCCGTCAGGGAGAGTTCCAGACCTTCAACGACATCGCCAAATGCTGGGCGGTCGTGAAGGCGGCGAATGCGGAACTCGGCTCGAAGTTTTTCAAGATCATGGTCGATGCCGCCCATTGCGGCGATTCCGGCCTTTCCATTCCGGAGAACGAGGCGCTCATCGCCCAGGTCGCGGCCGCGGATGAGTTCGGCACCTTCCACGCCTCCGCCAAGACGACCCGGGGCTGCCTCAGCACCGACGATGGATGGATCGGCGCTCTGCTCGCCGCCGCCGCCAGGACCGGAAAACTGAAGTATGTCTTTGTCGAGATCTTCCACCATGAGGATCCCGCCCTCGAGGCCCTGCGCCAGCTCGATCCCGGACACGGCATCGACACCACCGACGGCCGCACTTACCGGCAGGCCACGATCGACGGCGTCGTCGATGTCGCGCGCAGGCTGAACAATCTCGTCGCGCGGGGCTGGTTGA
Organism: Verrucomicrobiales bacterium; assembly: GCA_023253615.1. Taxonomy (GTDB): domain Bacteria; phylum Verrucomicrobiota; class Verrucomicrobiia; order Verrucomicrobiales; family DEV007; genus Arctic95D-9. Next base: position 10,487 of record JALRFZ010000764.1, read on the forward strand.
AGAACTGATGCCGCTCGTTTGAAGGGGGTTGCCTCCGGGACCGGAGAGGGTTAAGTGCCGACTCTCCCTCACACGTCGGCGTGGCGGAATGGTAGACGCAGCGGACTTAAAATCCGCTGGGAGAAATCCCGTGCGGGTTCGAGTCCCGCCGCCGACATATCAACGAGTTACGACTTGTTCGAGACGGTGAATTTTCGTTGAGAAAATCGCAGTCGGGCCATTTTCGGGCCATTTTTGGGGTTCTC
>JALRFZ010000028.1 GCA_023253615.1 Verrucomicrobiales bacterium
CACCGCTCGCGCTGGCTGCCGCGTCGATCGTGGCGCCGAGCTTCGCTTCGTTGTCCGCTCCGATCGCGATGCCCGCTCCGCTCACGTTCGCGTTGCGGATCTCCGCACTCACGCCCCCTTCCAGCACGTTGCGCACGCTGATGAAGCCGACTGCGGTGGCGTCGTCGGCGCTGAAACTGTTGTCGCTCTCCGACTGCGAGAGGAGCGACATCGTGGCATCGGAGAGAAGCTGCGACGTGTCCTGTGCGGTGACAGCCACGGCACCGCTGACATCCACCACGGGTGTCATATTCGCGCCGCGCAGGATGGCCTCGGCGTTGGTGGCCACGAGGTTGCTGACGAGCACACCCGCCGCGGTGCTGCTGCTCCGGCCCGTGAAGCCTTCGGAGACCCCTTCAACCCCGTTGTCCGTGAACGCCCCAAGCGTGGCGGCATTCGTCGCGGAGAGTGTCAGGCCGCCGGTGGCGCTGACGGAGGTGTCGCTGAGAAGCGCCTGCGTCTTGGTCTGTGCGGTGTCGCCGATCGGCGTGCCCAGGAGCGCATCGAGCGCTTGAAAAAGAAGGTTTTGGTTCTCGTAGCCGACCGTGTTGAATGCGGCGACGATGCCTGCGGATGAGTCGCGGCTGCTGACCTGGCTCTTGTTCGTGGCTGTCAGGGCGAGCAAGTTTTCTGCCGTCACGGCCACGTCCCCGCCGGTTGCGATGAGGTTGCTCTCACTGCCGAGCACGAGGGCTCCGCCGCGCAGCATGTTCGCGGCGATGACCGCTCCACCGGCCAGGCTGGTCCCGCCACCGATCGCGTTGGCACCACCGACGGACTCGATCTCGGCATTGGCCTCGGCGTTGATGACGCCCGACTGCTTCGCTGCGATGGTAACACTGGCTGCGCTGAGGTTGATGGCGTCCAGTTCGGCGAGAGCCTCGCCGTCAAGGTCGTTGCGCACGACCAGTCCCCCCACGGCCATCGAGTTGCTCGCGCTGAACGTGTTCGTGTTGTCCGTTTCGGAAGCGGCGCGGATCCGGGCCTTTGCGTCGATCGTGCCGCCTTGCGTGGCGCGGACCGTGGCTTGGCGCGCCGCCTGCACATTGGCGTTCGGGCCGCTCGACAGCACGCGCGCGCTGGCACCTCCGGCGACGAGGTTCGACACAACGAGGAAGCTCGCAGCCTGGCCGCTGGCTCCCATGAAGCCGAGAGCCTGACTGATCGCCTCGTTGCTCAACTCTGCGCGAAGCGTCATCACGTTCTCAGATTCGACGATGACGTCGCGCGCGGACGTGACCGTGCTATCGGTAATGACGGCTTCCGCAACGGCACGTTCCACGGCACCAAGGCTGAGACCGATGAGGGCGTCCAGCGTGAGATTCTCGAGGTCCTGCGGCGCGTAGCCCACCGTGTTGTAGGCAAGGTTCGCGCTGATGGCGGTGTTGTCGCTCGTGGCAACACTGAGGTTGTCCGCCGTGAGCTTCGTGCGGTTTTGTGCAGCAACGGCAACATCCCCGCTAACGCTGGTGACGGAGCTTTCCTCAATGCCGGCGCGCGCCGCGCCCAGGAGGTTGTTCACGACGATGATGCCCTGTGCCGCCAGGGAGCTGGAACTACCGAAGCCGTTACCGCCATCCACGTTCACCACACTATCCGTGGAGGAAACGACGGTGGCATTCGAGTCTGCCTGCACGGTGACACTGGCAGCATCAATCAGCGAGCCCTCGATGCCTGCGTAGGTGTCCGCAACCATGACGTTGCGCACGAGCATCCCACCAATGGCCGATGCGTCGGAGCTGCTCAGCGGATTGGTATTGCCGGCGGTGGCGGTGTTCTTGAGGGTGGTTTTTGCGTCCAACGTCGAAGTGTCGGTGGCCGACACGAGCACCGCTCCACCCGCATTCACCGTCATGATCGCGGAACCCCCGCGAATGGCGGCTGTCGCGCCGCTGTGGACAATGTTGGAAGAGAAGATGCCACCGCCTGCGGAAGCGCCGGTGCCGGAGAATCCGTCCGCAACGGCGGAGACGAGATTCGTGACCTCGGAGTCCAGCTCAAGCTGCGACTGAGCCTGCACGGTCACGCCGCCACCCACGTCAAGGTCGGAGGCCTCGATGACCGCGGTGACCGCCCCCGATGCGGTGCCGGAAATGGTCGCACCGAACAGGTCGCTGATACCGATGTTCTCGGCGGATTCCGTCGGGCGCAGGCCGTAAAGGTTCCAGGCCTGCGATGTGCCAATCGCGCGCCCGGTCCCGAACAAGGGCATCCCGGACACGGTGGTGGAGGCGGCGACTTTCGAGTTCGCCTCGGCGCTGGAGGCATCCGTGGCGCTGACACTGAGGCTGCCGGCGGTGAGTTCCACGTCGCTCGTGGCGACCTTGGCGGAAACTTCGCCGGAAACGATGTTGAAGGCCTTCGAGCCTCCGAAGCTGATGCCGGGGATAAACCCGCCGCTGCCGCCATCGCTGATCGACGTGACGCCGACTTTCGCAAGCGCAGCGATGTCGCGCCCGGCATCCACGGTGAGGCTGCCGGAGGTGACGGTGACATTCGCATCCGTCAGGGAAACGGTGACTTCGCGGTCCACGTCGTTGAGCGCCAGGGCTGATCCGATGCTGAGCGAGCCAGCGGAACCCGGGACGATGTGGTTCCCGGTGTTCGCGGTAAAGGAGGCATCATCGAACGCGGATATGGAGACATCCGACGATGAGTTCAAGACCGTACCGGTGAGATCGGCATTGACTCCCCCGGTGATGCGGTTCGTCGCCGAGCGGGCGTTGGCAGTGTAGCTGCCGGACGTGGAAGCGGAAACGCTCAGGCCCGCGACGATCAAGGAGGCTTGGGCCACCTGCGCGACAGCGCTTTCCGTGAAAGCATTGAGGACGGAATCCACGGCGGTCGTGGACACGACTCCATCAGTGAATGCCCGGATGGTCGTGAGCCCTCCAGAGGTGACCGCGGCACCGTCGAGCAACATTACGGAAGCGGTGGTGGACCGGGTCAACGAAGCGGCACCGGATGCCTCTACCACGTGGATGTTTCGCACGGCAGACGCTTCGAGCGTGATCGTGCCGCCCGCGAGAAGCGAACCGCCCACGGTGACGGACGCGTTGCGGTCTCTCACTCCATCGACCGTGACGACTCCGGCTCCGCCGCCGTCATGATCCTGGGATACGAGGCGAATGGAACCCGCATGGATCGCCGCCCCCGCGTTGACAATGATCTGCTCGGCCTCGACGCCGAATTCGCCGCTGAGATTGAGCTGCACCGAGGCGGTGACGATGACGCGGTCGTAGCCACCCGCACCGTGGATGGCGAGCGAGGTGGTGGGTGCGTTGAAATGGGTCAGCTCGAAGGTCGCGTTGAGACTGGTGAGCGTGAGGTTGCCAGGCGAGGAGGAACTGAGTTCCGCGATGTCGTCGTTCGCGGTGAGGGTGAAGACGATCTCGTTCGCGTTGCCCGCGTTCACGAGGATGGGCTCGAGGCCGGCGTAGCGCAGCGAGACCTCGTCGAGAATGACCCAGCCGGAGTCGGGACCCTCGGCGGCGAAGACAGCCCGGGAGAAATCGGTCTCGAGCATTTCAAGGGTGTCGAAACCCCGGTCACCGCCGTGAATGCCCCCGCTCAGGGAAGCTCCGGCTTCGAAAAGAAAGTGATCCTTGTTGTCCGCAGCCCCCTCGAGATCCTCCACGCCGCGGAATTGCATTCCATAAACAGAGCCTTCGTTGAACCCTGTCACCCGCCAGAGAGTGTCGGCTCCGCTGCCGATGAGGCGGTCCATTCCGCCACCCGCATCGAGCGAGACGACACCCCCGGAGACGGGGGGCGCGAGGCTGTTCGTCCCGATGACGATGGTGTCGTCGCCCTCACCGGTGAGGACGTCGAAGTTTTTCAACCCGGTCGCCACGAAGGCCGACGCGATCGTGACACGGTCGGCATCGGCACCCGGCAGGTCGCCGGACATGGCATCGAGAATGACGGACTCGACATTGGAGAAATACAGCTCCTCGAAAGCGACGCCGCCCGCGTAACCGCGGACGCGGTTCCAGCCGTCGGCCGGAGAGTCAACGACGAGCTCGTTCGCCCCGTCCGCCATCGTGAAAGTAAAACTCGAGTCGAAACCGCTACCGTCGATGATGAGCGCCTCGACGCCGGAGAAGCGGATGCGGTGATTGCCGAAGACGAGGGTCCCCTCGCCGGCGTTGGCTCCGGATTCGTAGGAGCCGAAATTCACGCCGCTGATCTGCAGGGCATCGCGACCGCCGGTGCCACCATCGAAGAAAAGATCGAGCGCTCCGGTCGCGGCACGGAGATCGATCTGGAAAAGATCATCCCGGCCCGCGTCTCCGCTGATCGAGATGGGAAGGGCGGCCTCCTCATCCGAAAGGCCAAGCTGCCCCCAGTCGCCGGAGCCGGAAAGGCGGAAGTGGTTTCCGGCCTCATTCGACGAAAGATGCTCCAGCTCGCCCGATTCGAAGGAGCCGATCTGCGCGAGGATGTCGCCGAGTTCCGCCTCCGCGGCCGCCTCGGGGATGTTGTCTTGCGTCACGGGAGCGGGACCACCGACGCCCTCACCGCCTACGGTCGGGGCCGCCTCGGCCACCTGGGGCGCATTGGCCGGGAGATCAGGATCATCGATCGGGCTCGCCGAATAGAGGATGCGCGGCTCGAGCGCTTCGTGACGGACGCGGTCTTCACCGGCTTCACCTCCGAAGAACCACTCGGCCATCTTTCGCCGCGCCCCTTTCAGTTTCTTTTTGGAAATCGGCGCGGAGTCGGAAGGATCCATCGGAATCATGACAAAAAACGAGTAATTTAGGGACCCGGTCTTCGGTGTCAAAAGGAATTTGCGTGACTTCCGGGGCTGCGTGATCCTCCCGACCGCCCTCCGATGCACCCGTTTTTCTTCCGCAGACATGCCGCCCGGACCCTAACCGGGGCCCTTTCGCGGGAGAAAGAGACCGGGGCGCTCTCCGACACGGAATTGCGCGAACGCTGGAGCGGTTGGAGCTTCGAAGTCGCCCGGCAGCGTCTCCGCCTCCGCGACATCCTCCCCGAGGCCCTCGCCTGCGTGCGCGAGGCGGCCTTCCGATCCAGCGGACTGAAGGCCTTTCCCTGCCAGATCGAAGCCGTCATCGGCCTCACCGAGCCCGCCATCACCGAAGTCGCGACCGGTGAGGGCAAAACCCTCGTCACCGCCATGGCCGCCTGCCTTTTCGCCCTGCCGCGTCGGGGCGTCCATGTCGCCACCGTCAACACCTACCTCGCGGAGCGGGATTTTGAATTCGCCACCCCCCTCGCCGCAAAACTCGGGCTCACCGTCGGCCACATCACGCGTGAGCAGAGCCAGGCCGAAAAGCGGGCCGCCTACCTCGCCGACATCACCTACGGCACCGGCTACGATTTCGGCTTCGACTATCTCCGCGACCAGCTCGCCCTCGTGAAACAGGCGAGCGGCGGTCCGACCCTGCGCCTGCGCAACCACCTCCTCGGTCTCGATCATCCCGACGCCGAGACCGTGCAGCGCCCCCTCGCCTGCGCCATCGTCGATGAGATCGACAGCGTCCTCATCGACGAGGCCGCCTCCCCGCTCGTCATCGCCCAAGCCGCCGCCGGTGGTGCGGTGCGGCCCGTCGCCTATGAGGCCGCGCGGAAAGCGGCCCTCGCCCTCGAAGAAGACGAGGGATACCTCCTCGATCCCGGAGGACGCAACGCCCGTCTCACCGAAGCCGGCAAAGAGACCATCAACCGCCTCCCCGACATCCCCTGGGACGCCCTCGTCCGCCCCTGGCACCTCTATGTGAAAAACGCCCTCAATGCCGAATACGCCTTTCACCTCGGCGAACACTACATCGTGCAGGAGGGGAAAGTCGTCATCGTCGACGAGTTCACCGGACGGGCCCACGAGGAACGATCCTGGCAGCAAGGCCTTCACCAGGCCGTCGCCGCGAAAGAGGGTGTCGAGATCCCCTCCGAGACCCTCACCGCCGCCAGCATCACCCGGCAGCGTTATTTCCGGCTTTACGATTCCCTCTCCGGACTCACCGGCACCGGATGGGAGAGCCGTCGCGAATTCCGCCATTTCTTCAAGCTGCCCGTGCGCCCCATCGCTCCGCATCGACCGCTCCAGCGGCTCACGCCTCCCGACCGCGTCTACCGCACCCGCCGTGAGCAATTGAAATCCGTCGTCGCCGAAGTTTGGGAAAAATGGGAACTCGGCCAACCCGTCCTCGTCGGCACACGGACCATCCGCGTCAGCGAGGAGATCTCCGCCATGCTCGACGAGGCGGGCATTCCCCACCGGCTCCTCAACGCGAGCCAGGACAAGGAAGAGAACGCCATCATCGCCGGAGCCGGCGAGCCCCGCAGCGTCGTCGTCGCGACGAACATGGCCGGGCGCGGCACCCACATCTCCCTGCCCCGCGAGTCCATCGCCCTCGGCGGCCTTCACGTCATCGGAGTCGAGCGCAGCGAATCCCTCCGCGTCGACCGCCAGCTCGCGGGACGCAGCGCCCGCCAGGGCGAGCCGGGCAGCGCCGTCTTTTTCCTGAGCGCCGAAGACTACCTGCTGACCCAATTCTCTCCTTCCCTTGCCAAATCCCTCGCCGCGACCGAGGGCGATGAGCACGGCCGACTTCCCGAGACCACCGCCGAATCCTACTTGCGTCTCCAGCAGCGGGTGCAAATGATCCGTTACCGCCAGCGGCTCGAGATGGAGAAACGCGACCAGTGGATGGACCAGACCCGCAAGAGCCTCGCCTGACCCTCCCCTCCCATGAAAGAATCCTTTTCCCAGATCGTGCTCCTCTTGGCTCTGCTCCCGGCGTACGCTGCGGCGCAGGAGGAAAAACCGGCCGACAACCGCTTCCTCACCTACCTGCGTCCGATCCAGGAGATCGAACTCGCCTCCGCCGAGAGCGGTATCGTCACGACCGTGCTCGTTAAACCCGGAGACCGTGTCGTGAAAGGGCAGGAGATCCTCCGCCTCAACCTTTCCGTGATCGAAGCCCAGCTCGCCCAGGCCGAAGCCCAGGCGAAAGGCGAAGGCCGCCTCAAGGCCGCCACCGCCGAGCGCGACATCGCCCAACAGCGCCTCGACATCATCGATGATCTCCGCGATCGGGGCAGCACCAACGACGCCGAGCGCGACAAAGCCATCGCCTCACTCGCCGTGGCGGCCGGACAACTCGAGGCGGTGGAAGACGAGCGCGCCCTCTACCAGCTCGAGTCCGCCACGATCCGGGCACAGCTCGACCAACGCATCCTCCGCAGCCCCATCGATGGCGTCGTCACCGAGGTGACCCGCTCCGTCGGAGAAGCCGCCGAGGCCCGCGATGCCGACACCCCCCACTACCTCGCCAAAGTCGTCGATCTCACCCATCTCGTCGCCCGCGTCCATCTCCCGGCCGCGATCGCCGCATCCCTGCGGCTGGAACAATCGCTCCCTTTCGTCCTCGACCTACCCGAAAAAACGCGCGCCGAGGGCATCGTCCGTTTCATCTCCCCCACCGTCGATCCCGCGACCGGACTCACCGAGGTCCATCTCGAATTCGACAACAGCAGAGGCAGCCTGCCGAGCGGTGTCCCCGGCCACCTCATCGTCTCCGGGGCGGACTGAAGGATTGCTCCCCGCCCACCACCGACCTGACCCTGTTGGGGTGAAAAGCCGCCCCCCAACCGCGGCCCGGCTTCCTCCTCCGGCACCGGGGCGGGACCGATCTGTTTGGAGAACCGCCGGCGCAATCTCCAAATGGTCTCAATTCCGTGCCGTTTTTCCGGTCGCCCCGGTCTTTTTGCCCTTCAATCATCTTCGGATCAGAGGTGGGGCAAAAAGACGGGGGGGCAAAAAATGAAGAGCTCGAGCCGCAAACCCTTCGGGGCGAACAACCATGTGGCTGCGACTTCAGTCACAGGGCGCTGGACGGTGCTTGAATGAGGCAAGTGGATCCGGGAACAACTCAAAAGATCTCCGTTGGCGCGGCCACGACGGTGGATGGATCGCCGCCGAACCAAAGATCGTCACCGGCTCATGGTAGTCGGGCCTTTCCTGCCGAAGGGCCTTGAAAAAATCATCGAGTATCCGGCCTGCCACGGTATCCCATCGGGGCGGAGGCACGATCCAACTCATGCGGACCTCCTCTCCAACCACGAGATCGCCTGCCGCACGAGCCGCTCCTCCACTTCCGGACGAGCAGCCGGCTCCCGCGCGAGATCACACCACTTGCGGCGTTCGCGGAGGCGTTGGCTCACGAGGACCCGGGCCACGATCCGGGCAAGCCGGTAGTAGGCATCGGGGGACGATTCCTCTGCCCGGCACAACAGATGCGCGGCGAGCGAGGTTTCCGCGGTGATCGCTTCCGCGGTCATTGGCGGAAAGCTACCCCCGTCAACGCGCAGCCGCAAACGGCAACCCTTCCGGCAGGAATCGTGCCGCGCCCCGCATGCCCCCGGTCCCCGAATTCCGCCCTTGCCGTAACCTTCCGGATCACGGATCGTTCCCGACCTTTGTTCCATCCCCGAAACCTGCCCATGACCCTGCGTTTGCTCTCCGCCCTGGCCCTTCTCACCGGCGCCTCCCTGCTGTCTGCCGCCGATCCC
>JALRFZ010000681.1 GCA_023253615.1 Verrucomicrobiales bacterium
AAACTCGGCCTTCCCACCGTCGAGATCCGCTGCCCCGATTACCACCCCTTCGAAATCAACATCACCCGAGCCCGCGCCGTCCTCGGTTACGCCCCGGAGAATGACTTCTTCCGCATGGCGGACCGCGCGGTGGAGACGGTAATCGGTAATCGGTAATCGGTGATCAGTATCCAGTTTCCCACCACTCCACGAATCCACCACTCCATCCCTCCATGAGAGAGTTCCACCACATCGGCCTCCCCACCGACCAGAGCCAGCCCGGCGAGTTCTTCGTCGCGGACACCCGCGTCTGGGTCACCGACCCTCGCAAACATCCCTACAAGGTCGAATACCTGCGTTTCGAAGCGGACAGTCCGGTGACCGGTCCGGTGCGCGACATGCCGCACGTGGCCTATCGCGTCGACGACATCGCCGCGGCGATCGCGGGGGAGGAGGTCATCCTCGAGCCCTTTGAGCCTTCGCCGAATTTCACCGTCGCCTTCATCCTCAAGGACGGGGCCGTCATCGAATACATGAAGTTCGATCGCGAGGAAGACCTGCCCTGGTGATCCCTTATGAACCTGAAAAACAAAGTCATTCTCGTCACCGGAGGCACCTCCGGGATCGGCGAGGCCTGCACGCGTCACTTCGCCGCGCTCGGCGCCAAGGTCGTCACCACCTCGAACCAGCAGGACCGCGGCGAGGCGCTCGAGGACGAGCTGCGCGCAGCCGGCAAGGAGGTGCGGTTCATCCACGCCGACGTCTCGAACGAGGAGAGTGTCAAAGCGCTCGTTGATTTCACCGTCGTCGAATACGGGCGTCTCGACGGCGTCCATTGCAACGCCGGGGTCTGGGGCAAGGGCAAGGTCACGGAGTTCGACGAGGCGATCTGGGAGAAGATCATGAACGTGAACGTGAAAAGTGTCTTCTGGACCGCCAAATACGCCATCCCGGCGATGGAGTCTTCGGGCAAAGGCGTCTTTCTCGTCACCACTTCGGTCGCGGCCTTCATCGGCTTTCCGGCCCACGCGCTCTACTGTGCGTCGAAGGGCGCGCTCGAGTCGCTGATCCGCTGCCTCGCCACCGACCACGCCGGCAAGGTGCGTGTCGTCGGGATTTGTCCCGGCACGATCGATACGCCCATGCTGGCGGCCACCTGCGACGGATGGGACAAACCGGTCGAGGAACTCTACGCCGAGGTCGCCAAGAAGATTCCGGTGCGTCGTCTCGGACAACCGGTCGACATCGCGAAGACGGCCGCGTTCCTCTTGAGTGAGGATTCCGAATACATCAACGCGACCTCCATCGTTCTTGACGGGGGAACCATGGCGCTGCCACCGTGGTGAGCGCGACGAAGTCGCGCTGTAAAAGGTAAAGAGTAAAAGGTAAAAAGTTTCAGATTGAGATGAGAAGATTAAAACACGCTGTCCTTGGTCTCGGTTGGTTCGGGGAGAAACATTGTGAGGCGCTCGCGGCTATTCCGAACGTGGAGATCGCGGCGGTGTGCACGCGGAATCCGGAGCGGCTCGCCGAAGTCGCGGGCAAGTTCGGCGTGAAAAAGACCTACACGGATTTCCACGCGATGCTCGCCGATCCGGAGATCGAGTCGGTCAGCATCACGACGATGTGGGACCAGCATGCCGATCCCGCCGTGGCCGCGCTCGAGGCCGGAAAACACGTCTTTCTCGAAAAGCCGATGGCTTCGACGGTGGCGGACTGCGACCGCATCGTCGCGGCGGCGAATACGGCGAGCGGCTTTTTCATGACCGGTCACATCTGCCGCTTCAATCCGCGGTATGCCGCCGCCAAGGAAGCGATCGAGGCGGGCCGCATCGGCAAAATCGTCTCGATGTATGCTCGGCGGAACCTGCCCTCCTGGGTGGGCGCGACGGTGCTCGACAAGATCGGTCCGATCATCGGCGACGGCGTTCACGACACCGACCTCATGTTCTGGTTCAGCGGTTCGCGCGCCGTCAGCGCCTACGCGCAGACCGTGCAATACCGCGACCACGCCCACCCCGACCTCGGGCAGGTGATGTACCGTCTTGAAAACGGTGCCTCGTGCATTCTCGAGGCGGTCTGGTGCCTGCCTGACACGACACCTTTCCAGATCGACGAGCGCCTCGAGATCGTCGGCACGGAGGGGTCCATTTCCATCCACGACACCCATCCGAACCTGATGGTCGTCGACAAGGATGGTGCGCGTTGTCCCGACACGACCTACTGGCCGACCCAGCACGGCAAATTGCGCGGCGCCCTGCGCGACGAACTCGCTTACTTCGCCCAGTGCGTCCTCGACGGGGAGCGGCCCACCGTGATCACTCCCGAGGAGTCGCGCGAGGCCGTGCGCGCGTGTCTCGCCGCGGAGGAATCGGCGCGGACCGGGCAGGTGGTGATGATTTGATCCTTCCCCCGAAAATGAAAGCGCTTTGCTTCGCCCTATTTCTCTCGGGCTCCTCCCTATTTCTCTCGGGCTCCTCCCTTTTGCAGTCGGCCGACTGGCAACCCGCCAAAGTCCCCGGCGCGATCCCCACGTCCGGCACCACGTGGCTGCGCTGTTGGGTGAAGCCGCACGACAGCTTCTTCACGAAACACGATCGCAACCTCTTCGAGGAATCGGTCGGCTTCCATTTCAGCGACCTGCCCGGCTCGCATGAAGTCTGGGTGAACGGAGTGAAGATCGGCGGCGGGAGTGAACCCGGCTTCCTCCGCTACAAGGTACCCGTCGGCACGCTCGTGCCCGGGCAGTGGAGCGAGATCGCGGTCAAAACGAGTCCGGTGGGCGGAGAGATCGGATTCCGCAAGGAAGCGCCCTTCCTCATGAACTATTTCTGGGAATGCATCTTCGAGGGCGAATGGGAGCAGCTCTCCGGCGAGTACACCCCGGGCAAAGCCCTCCCCGAAAAACCGGCTCGGCCCGCCTTCGAGGAATTTCGTGAATCGAATCGCGTCCTCGGTCGCGCCGAGCAGGTCCATGGACCGAAACTCAACCCTGACGAAGCCGCCAAAACCTTCACCGCGACTGATGAATTGAAGGTCGAGCAGCTCCTCGCCGAGCCTGACGTCGCGCAGCCCTTCCACTTCAGCTACGACGGAAAAGGGCGCCTCTGGGTGATTCATTCGAAGCAGTATCCCTATCCGGCGGGACTCCGCATGCTGAGTCGCGACCGCTACTACCGCGCCCACTACGACAAGGTGCCGCTCGCGCCGCCACATCACGATCCCGGGGCCGATCTCGTGACGATCCACGAGGACACCGACGGCGACGGGCGCTACGACTCGCGCAAGGTCTTCGTCGAGGGGCTGAACATGGCCAACGCGGTCCTGCCGGGCAAAGGTGGCGTCTGGGTGATGAACGCGCCCTACCTGCTTTTCTTTCCCGATGCCGACGGCGATGACAAACCCGACGGCGATCCCGTGGTGCATTTGTCAGGATTCGGATTCGAGGACAGCCACTCCGCCGCGAACGGACTTGTCTGGGGTCCCGACGGCTGGATCTACGGCGGCCAGGGCAGCACCGTCTCGTGCCGGGTCGTGCGTCCCGGTCTCGATCCCGAGGGGCACACGGGCGTCTACTTCGAAGGTTGCATGGTGTGGCGATACCACCCCGGGACGCGGGCCTTCGAGATTTTCGCGGAAGGCAGCGGCAACACCTTCGGGCTGGAGTTCGACTCGGTGGGACGGCTTTATTCAGGGCACAACGGCGGCGGCACGCGTGGCTGGCATTACGTGCAGGGCGGCTTCTACCTGATGCAGGGTGTCGATCCCGGCAAGTTCGGGCCCCCGCGCAATCCCTACGCCTTCGGCGATCTGCCGATGATGGCGACGAAGGATCCCGTGGTGCGTTTCACCCACTTCGGCGCCTTTGCCGACGGCACCGCGATGCCCGAGGCGGTGCGCGGGATGCTCTTCGCGATCGATCCGCTCCACAACGAGGTCATCGCCACCCGGTGGCAGGCGCGCGGATCGACCTTCGAGACGGTCGATCATGGCACGGTGGTGAAGAGCAGCGACCCGGCCTTCCGTCCTGTCTATCTCGCCAATGCGCCCGATGGCTCGCTCCATGTCGCGGACATGTACGAATACTACATCGCCCACGGCCAGCACTATCAAAACCAGATCGATCCGACTTCGGGACGGATCTACCGGGTCGCGGGGAAGGGGATGGAACTTGAGAACGAACTGACACTCTCGGCCTTGGACAGCGCGCAGCTGATCAGCCTGCTCGATCACCCGAACAAATGGCATCGTCGCACCGCGACCCGTCTCCTTGGTGAACGCGGGGATGAGTCGGTCGTGCCGAATCTGAAGGAACTCGCCGTGAGCGGAAACGGAACCGCCGCGCTCCACGCACTCTGGGCGCTTTACCAGATCGCGGGACTCGATGATGCGATTTCGGAAAAAACCCTCGCCCATGCCGACCCGGCGGTGCGCGGTTGGACGGTGCGTTTGTTAGGCGACGCCTACGGCATCCAGCGCAACCTCGGCCTGCCGCCGGCCCGCACCGAGGCCTATCCGCTGGCGACGAATGTCTTCGACACCCTCCTCGCCCGCGCCGCGGTCGAGCCCGACGCCGAGGTGCGTTCGCAAATGGCTTCGACCGCCCGCCGCCTCGCCAACGAACAGGCCTTTCCCCTCGTTGCCGCCCTGCTCAGCCGGGACGAGGATATGAACGATCCCTACCTTCCGCTGCTCTGCTGGTGGGTCCTCGAGGCGCATCTTCCCTCATCAACGGAGGATGTGATGGCGCTCTTCGAAATCCGCGCCCTCTGGGACAAGAAGATCGTGCAGGAACATCTGCTTCCCCGCATCGCGCGGCGTTTTTCGGTCGAAGGCAAACGGCAGGATTTGCTCCAGCTCGCCAAACTTCTCCGTCTCGCGCCCGGACCGGAGCAGGCCGGGAAACTGCTCGAAGGATTCGAGGAAGCCTACCGTGGCCGAACCATGACCGCCTTGCCCGAGGAATTGCTCACCGCGATGGCTGCATCGGGCGGAGCCTCCCTCGGCATTCGCCTGCGCCAGGGCGATGAAGCCGCGGTGAAAGAGGCGCTCGCCTTCATCACCGATCCGAAGGCTCCGCTCGACGAGCGGCTCCGCTACACCCGCAGCTTCGGCGAGATCAAGCGGGCGGAGGCCGTGCCGGAGCTCATGAAACTCGCGACCGCCGAAGGCGAGAGCGGTCTTCGCCGCGCCGCCTTCGCTTCGCTCGGCGCCTACGATGACCCGGCGATCGCCACCGAGACCCTGACAAACCTGCCAAAACTCCCGGAAGTTGTGCGTCCCGCCGCCTTCACCCTGCTCGGCAGCCGCCCGGCTTGGGCGGGAATGCTCATCGCCGCGCTGCAGTCGGGCAGCCTGCCCCTCTCGCTCGTGCCCGGCGATGTCGCCGACCAGTTGCGCTCGCACGCCGAGGAATCGGTCCGCACCGCAGCGGTGAAATTG
>JALRFZ010000101.1 GCA_023253615.1 Verrucomicrobiales bacterium
GCCGATGGAGAGGCTCAGTCCGTGGGCGACGCAGGGAAAGTTCGCGAGGGCCTCGCGGAGGAGCTGTTCGCCCGGATCGCTGTAGGTGCGGCGCTCGCGCACAAGGTAATCCTCGGTCGAGATCTCGAGCAGGTCGATCTCGGCGCGGTGGGCGAGGGCTTCGCGATGGACGCTGAAGCGGTAGGCGAGTCCGACCCCGTAGGGATCGTGGTGGGAGGCGGATGCGGACATTTCCTGATCGGGCAAAGAGGGTCGGATGGATGACCCGACAGGGTCGGGTCGCGGTGGGAAAAAGGGGTGGCGGCTCCCGCGCCGCGGGGAAGCGGGAACGCGGGGGCCGCCGTGGCTGCGATCACCAGCGGGGATAGCAGCTGTTGCGCCAGCAGTTGCGGCGCCAGCAGTTGGAGAAGTAGTTCCGGCGCCAGCACCAGCCGTGGGCTTCGACCTGGCCCTCGTCGCCCGGTTCGTCCTGCGGACCGCCTTCGTAGGACGGTCCGGGCTCGCCGGCGGAGGTGTAGATCTGGATCACGACCTGGCCGCCCGTGCCGGGGACCACCATTTGCGGTGCCGGGCCGACCGGTCCGGGAGCCGGACCGACGCCGACGGCGCCGAGTTTTTCCTTGATCTGTTCGGCCGGGATGAGACGGCCGTCGAGTTGTTCATCGGCAATGTCGTAGAACTTGCCGTCGCTGCTTCTGAGGATAGCCATGGGATGGAGTTGGTTTTGGGTTGGTTGGTTTTCGTTTCAGGATTTGCCGGGGCGCGGAAACGTCCCGGCAAAAGGGTTCCGGTCAGGCGCGCGGAATCGGCGGGACGGTGGCGGTGATGCCGAGCTCGTCCTCGAGATCCTCGAGCACGATCTGCATCGGGATCTGCACGGTGGAGACGCACTGGCGCGTCTCGGTGGAGTCGAAGGTGCCGTTCTCGTAATACTTGTTCGAGGGCGAGGCACCGCCGCAGTATTTGAAAAAGGCGCAGGTCTCGGCGCACTTCCGGTTCCCCGCCTCGATGTCGGCGAGGACGCGCTGGAAGGATTCGTTCCCCGTCGCGTCGAAGACGGATCCGGAGAGGAGGTTCCCGAAGGTGAAGGATCCGTATTTCTCCGTCGGCTGGCCGAGCAGCTCGGGAGAGAAAGAGGAGAAATTCCCGAAACAATCGACGTTGATCATGCCGAAGGGATCGGCCTCCTGGTTGTAGTAGTTGCCGTCGGGACGCGAGGACCAGCCGGGCTCGAGGATGTTGCGCTCGGCATTCTGGAACTCGCGCACGTTCAGGGGAAAGCCGTCGGCCTTGTTCCGTTCGTGGAAGCGTTTGAAGAAGGATCGGATCCGGCCGGCCGCGCCGTCGCGGTCGAGGGACGAGCTCCGGTTGGCGCCTTCGATCTCCTCGATGTTGAAGCCGATGCCGGTGATGCCGTGCCCGCGGTAGAAATCGTAGATCTCGTCGGGGCGGTCGACGGAGATGTCGGAGATCACGGTGACGACGCCGAAGGGCACGCCGTTGCGCTTGAGGCATTCCATCCCCCGCATCGCCTTGTCGAAGGTGCCCTCGCCCGAGCGGGTCTTGCGGTGGTGGTCGTGGATCTCGCGCGGTCCGTCGAGACTGATGCCGACCTCCACCTGGTGGCGGTTGAGGAATTCACACCAAGCGTCGTTGACAAGGGTGCCGTTGGTCTGGACGGAGTGGATCACGTAATCCTTCGCCTTGGGATGGCGGTTGATGATCTCGAAGGCCTTTTCATACCAGGCGATCGGCACCGCGAGGGGCTCGCCAGCGTGCCAGAGGAGGCTGAAAGGCGCGGCGGCCAGTCCGCTCGCCCAGATCTTGTCCATCACCCGTTCGAGCACGGCGTGATCCATGCGGCGCGTGTCGGCGCGGTTCGGCAGGTAGCAGTAGTCGCAGTTGATGTTGCAGAAAGGGCTCGGCTGGATCACGAGCAGGCCCATGGCGAGCCGTTCGGAATTCCGCGGAGTGAGACGGTGGGCCGGGATCGTGGCGGGGGCGGGGGCCGGGGCGAGGGTGGCGTTCATGGCGGGTGGAAAGAGGTGGATGGTGTGAATGTCAGGATTCCCGGGATGGGGTGGGGATGGCTTTGCGTACGGCGGCGCGGTGGCGTTCGCGGACGAGGGCGATGCGATCTTCGAGCGGCTGGCGGGCGCGCAGGGTGCGGCGGATCCGCAGGATTCTCGATTCGAGGGAGGAAGGAGAGGAGGAGGCCTTCATGCGTGAAAGAGCGTGTCGGGAGGCGGGGGAATGGCGGACGGGCTCGCGAAAAAGAACCGGCACCGATTTGGGCTTGTCTTGGGAGGGGAACCGCGCAAGGCTCCTCCGAGAGACGGTCGCGTTTTCCGGTCTATGCAAACCGGCCGGAAATTTTTCCCCGATGACTCCGGAAGAAGATGGCGAACGCTCCGAACCCGATCCACGGGAGATGCGCCGTCACGCGCTGCGTCTCGTGCGCGAGGTGACGGGGCGGCTCGGCTGGAAATACCGGCTGTGGATCCCGGCGGCGGTGATCCTCTCGGCCGTGCATCTCCTGCCGCCGCGTTTCCTCCAATACTTCACCGAAGGCACGCAGACGCTCGCGGCGACAGGGGCGCCGGAGTTCCTCAGGATGCTCGTGATCTTCGGCCTCGCCGTGGGCGTGGTGCAGTGGATCGCGATGATGCTCGACGGCATCCTCGGAGAATGGCTGCGCCTCATCGTCGGCATCGGATTGAAACGCGACGCGGTGCGCTCGCTGACCTCGATGCGGATCGACGCGCTCGATTCGGCGCGGCGCGGCGACTGGATGACACGCCTCACCGGCGATCTCTACACCGCCGAGGATTTTCTCACGCAATCGATCCCGCAACAGATCACCCAGGCGACGATGCTGCTGGGCACGGCGGTCGTATTTTTCCACCACAGCGGTCCGGTCGCCTGCATCCCGCTCGTCGCGGCGCTGGTGCTGGCGTGGCTGAACATCGTGGTGCAGCGGCGCATGGGGCCCGTGCTCGGGCGCGCGCGGGAGATCGAGGGCGGGGTCTTCCAGTCGATGATCGAGACCTTCGAAGGCCTGCGCACGATCCGCACCTACGGGAGCGGGGCCTTCTCACTGGCGCGGCTCGACCGGCAGCTCTCCGGTCTCTATCAGGCGGGAATGCGAATCACGAAATCGATGGCGGCGCTGATGGGTGCGAACGAAGTGGTGGGGCAGCTCGTCATCACCGGCGTGCTCACCCTCGTCGCCTACCGCGTGCGCGGCGGGGCCCTCACCGCGGAGGACGCCCTCGTCTATCCCTTCTACATCACGCTCTTCCTCGGATCGGCGAAGTCGCTCGTCGCCTCGGCCTACGATTGGAACCGCTTTTTCATCGAAGGCGGCCGGCTCGCCGCGCTCCTCTACGACGATTCCACGAAGGAGGCGGACGGCGAAGAGCGTTTTGGTGGTTTTGTCAGGGAGGCGGACCGGGTCGTGCGCTTCGCGGCGCGCGGCGTGACGATCGCCTACGGTGACGCGCCGCCGGTGGTGTCGGATCAATCGCTGGAGCTGGAGCGCGGCGGGATCGTCGCCCTGATGGGGCAGTCGGGCTGCGGCAAGTCGACCCTCGTCGAGAGTCTCGCGGGGCTGCGGCGCGCCGCCGGCGGCACGTTCGCCGCGACGCTCGACGATGGAGCGACGCGCGAATTCCCCCAGGCGCCGCCCTTTCTCTGCGCCTTCGTCGAGCAACAGGCCTATCTCTTCGTCGGCACGATCCGGGAGAACATCGCGCTCGGATCGCCGGAGATCGCCGACGCCGCGGTCTGGCGCGCGCTGGAGGAAGTGGGGCTGCGGGCCGTGGTGGAGCGGCGCGGCGGGCTCGATCACCTCCTCGCCGATCGCGGGCGCAATCTCAGCGTGGGGCAGCAGTACCGCCTCGCCCTCTGCCGTGCGCTCGTTTCCGGACGCCCCTTCCTGCTGATGGACGAGCCTTTCGCCGCGCTCGATGTCGAGTCGGTCGACCGGGTCGTGGAGGTGCTGGAGGCGGAGAAGGCGAAGGGCACGGGCGTGCTGCTGGTCACCCACCTGCTGCCCGCGACGCTCGCACCCGACCGCATCGTGCAGCTCGATCCCGTCCTCAACGTCCCAGCAGGAACGGACCGGCCAGATTGACGGCCCAGTAGAATCCGTTCACCGGCAGGGGATCGTCCGCGGCCGGGGCGGGTTTGTCGCGCAGCTTCACGAGCCACTTGCGCTGCGTCGCGCTGAGCGAAACCGCGGGCGGCGAAGCGGCGAGCCCTTCGTAGAATTGCCGCATGATCGCGACGGTGGCGGCGTCGCTGATGGGCCAGAGGGTCGAGATGACGTTTTCCGCCCCGGCCATGCGGAAGCCGCGGCGCAGTCCGAGCACGCCATCGCCCTTGGTCGCTTCCCCGCTCGCGGTATCGCACGCGCTGAGAGCGACGAGGAGGGTGCCGGTGAGGTCGAGCTCGGCGACTTCGTTGGCCATGAGGAGCCCGTCGCTTTCCGGATCCGGCACGATGCCCTTCGACCAGGCCGCGACGGTGTCGCTGGAGCCGGCAAGGGCGAGACAGCTCCCGAACATGGGATTCTGAAATCCCGCGACCTCTTTCGGGACGAAAGGCACTTCGCGGACGCGCTCGGGCACGGTCTCGACGGCGGAGGGTATATACAGACCGTGGGTGGCGATGTGGAGGAGATGAGGCCCCGCCACCCCCGCGCGCAGATCCGTCTCGGTGGCGCGGGCGCCTTTCACGGTCACCACCGGCAGACCGAGCCGCTCTTCCATCACCGGGGCGAGAATGCGGACCTCTTCCTCGGCCCCTTCGAGCGGCGTCAGATTCTCCGCGACGACGGCGAGGCCCGCCGCGCTGAAAGAGGCGAGCAGGCCGCGGCGATCCGCCACCCCCACCGCGGGAGCGACGCCGGTGCCGAAATCGGGATTGCCCACGAGGATGGCGCCTTTTCCGGGATCGGGCGGCGAGGCGGGCCGGAGGAGCTCGCGCGCCGACGAGACGTAGCGGACGTCGTGCGACTCGACGAGGAAGCGGCCGTCCGCACCGACGAGACAGGCGAAGGGAACGAAGCTCAGCGCGCCCTCGGGACAAATGATGAGTTTCGAGGGTTTTGTCAGGGTGTCGCCGGGAAGGGCGAGGAGTTTCCGGAAGAGCGATTCCATCAGCTCTCGGGCGGTGCGGTCGGACTCCTCGCCTTCGCCGTTTCCGGCTCCGAAAAAGGGTAACATCGCGGCGATGAGTTCGTCGGTTTCCCCGGCGGCGCAGAGATCGTGGAAGGTCGTCGCTGTCGCGGTGGTCACGGCCACGCCGTACCGCTCCTCGAAGGCGGCGAGGCCGTCGTAGCGGCGGTAGCGGAGGTAGTCGAGGAGGATTTCATCCGGAGCGAGCGCGGCGCGCAGGGCGGCGATGGTCGGCGCTTCGGCGGGTGGAGCGAAGTCCTTCGCTCCCGTGAGGGCGATCAGGGTCCGCTGGCGTTCGCGGACGAGGTCGTCGAGATCGGCGAGGGCGCGGCCGCCGCGGTCCGACCCGAGAAAGGCGGCGCGATATCCGGCGCGGGCGGCGGCGAGGGCGCGGCGGGCTTCTTCGACGGCCGGGTCCGACGACTCGCGAGAGAGCCGGGCTTCGGCGATGAGGCTGTCCATCACGACGCCTTTCTGCCGCAGGAGAAATTCCGCGATTTCATCCGCGGCCCCGAGCTGGGCGAAAAGATGGTGCGATTTGAAAAGATCCTGGTAGGCGAGCCGCTGGCGCTCGTCGGTGAAACGGAGCATGGCTTCGAAGTTGCGGAATTCGATCTCCAGGCAGCGAGCGGCGGCCTCCTTCGCCGTCGCCACATCGCCCGATACGAGGGCGGCGAGTCCGAGTCCGTGGAGTCCCTCGTGGCGGTCGGGATGGTCATCGCGGAGGAGGGCGAGATAGAGCTGGTCGGACCCGCGGTAGGCGGCCATCGCCGCCGCGTAGTCGCCGAGCTCGCGGTGCGCGTCTCCGATCCGCCGCTCTGCCTCGGCCACCTCGACGTGCTCGCGCGTGCCGAGGGATTGGATGCGGCCGTCACGGACCCGGGTGTAGAGCGCGAGGGCTTCGCCGGGATTTCCCGTGGCCCGTTCGATCTCCCCGAGGAAGAGCAGGGCCTCGAGCGTCTCGGGGTGCGCGG
>JALRFZ010000159.1 GCA_023253615.1 Verrucomicrobiales bacterium
TGAACTGGGTCGAGGCCAGGGGCGGCTCGGCCGCGTTCACGAGGCCGCCGCAGGGGATGAGCAGGGTGGAAAAGAAGAAAATCGTTTTCATGGGAGGTCGGAAATGGATGAAAAGAGGGGCGGCCCGCGTCAGCGGGGCCGCCCCTGTCGATGATCGTGATGGAGACGCGGCGATCGGGCGGTCACGCCTTGTTTTCGACGCCGCCGATTCCGGGGATCTGGAAAACGCCGGGCTTCGGCACGTCGTGGGGTTTGTAGCTCTGGCTCCACGAGAGATTCTCCTCGGCGGGGAAGAGATCCTCGTTCGCGGCCATCGCTTCTTCCCAGGAGACTTCCCTGCCGGTCTGGGCGGACATCCGGCCCATGACCGCCATCATCGTCGAGTTCACCATGCGGGCCCCGTCGTTGATGTGCTGGCCCGTGCGGATGGATTTGAAGAGCTCGTCGTGCTCGACCTGGTACATGTTCGCCTCGCCTTCACGCGGCTTGCGGTAACGCCAGAGGAGCTTGCCGTCGTTGTCCTCGATGTAAGGATCGCCGCCGCGTCCCAGGACGAGGATGCCCTTGGTGCCGCGGACATAGTCGGCGTTTTCATTGAAACAACCCGGAGCCTTGCGCGAGCCGAGGTGGCACCAGACGTTGTTCCCGTATTCGTAGGCGATGTGGTAATGGTCGAAGATGTTGCCTCCGGCCTGCGGCGCGCCGAGGCCGCCGGTGGCACGGCAGCGGAGCGGGGGCTTGTCGCCCATGACCCAGCCGATCTTGTCGACGCTGTGCACGGCCTGCTCGACGAGGCCGCCGCCGCCGAGCCAGGTGTAGTTGTACCAGTTGCGGATCTGCCATTCGATGTCGCTCATCCCGTCCATGCGCAGCGAGGGATCGAGGTGGGGTTTGGAGTGGTTCGAGTAGTAGGTCGCGTAGACACCGATGACATCGCCGATGATGCCCTCTTCCATCACCTTATTGTAGGCTTCGCGGCGGCTCGGGGAATAGCGCCAGCAGAAGCCGGCGACGATGGAGAGCGGTTTGCCTTCGGCCATCTTGAGAGACTCGAGACAGTGGCGGGCACCGGCGGCGTCCACGGCCATGGGCTTCTCCGCAAAGACGTGTTTGCCCGCTTCGATCGCGGCGCGCAGGTGGAGGGGGCGGAAACCGGGCGTGGTCGTGAGCAGCACGACATCCACGCCCGAGTCAAGGACCTTCTTGTAGCCGTCGAGACCGACGAACTGTCGCTCCTTCGGCACATCCACCTTGTCGGCGACCTTCTTGTCCTTCGCGATCTGGGCGAGGGCGGTGTCGATCTTGTCCTGGAAGACATCCGCCACGGAATGAAGGATGACGTTGTCGTCGGCGGAGAGGGCCTGCACGGCGGCGCCGGTGCCACGTCCGCCCGTGCCGATGAAGCCGATCTTCAGTTTCTGGGAAGGATCGATGCCGGCGCCCTTGGCGGCTCCGAGGAAGGCTCCCGCGGCGGCGGCGGTCCCGGCGGCGGTGCGGATGAAATGGCGGCGGTCCAGCTCTTGCGAGGTCTTTTTCTTGGTGGTCATGGTCAAAAAACGGTTCGTGGGGTCTTGATCTTAGAAAGAGGAAAACACCAGAAAGCTCCGGCGGGGACAAGGCGAAAGCAATCACGCGATCAGGCTGGCGTGAAAATTCCGGAGGCATTCTCCCGCGCGTTCCGGTTGCGTTCCGTGGAGATCCCCGTTCTAATTGGCGGCATGCGTTTTCCTGGTCGTGCTTTCTCGATTCCACCGGGGCGGTGGTGGCCGCTCATGGTGCTGGTGATCTCCGCCCTCCTTGTCCCCGCGGCCCACGCCCACCGCGTCTCTTCGGTGTCGTTGATCTCCTACCTCAACACGAAAGACCGCACCTACACGCTGGATGCGGCGATGGAAGTGGTGCCGAGCGAAGACCCGGCCGTCAACGACGAGATTTCCCCCGAGGACGCGGCGCGGGAGTTTGCGGGCTACCTCATCGTCATGTTCGATGAGGCGGAGCAAAAGCCGGAGATGGAGATCACGGTGGAAGAGACCAGCGATGAAAACACCCCGGAGGAACTCCGCCGCCGCCAGGTGCTGACGAAGCTGAAAGGCGGGATCCCCGATGCGGCCAAGGAGTTTCTTCTTTACCTCGATCCGCGATGTCCCATGGCCGTGGTCATGGTGGTGGTGAAGGATGAACAGCCCAGCCGGCGCATGCAGGTGATCCTCGCGGGGGAATACAGCCGTCCGGTGAGCGTGCTGCCCGCGGAGGAGGGCGATCCTTTCACACAGGACAAAGGCAAGGCAGCCGAAGCATCCCCGGCGGCGGCGCCGGACCAGCCTGCGGCGGAGGCATCCGCGACGGCTTCCCCGGCGACTCCGGGCGCGGCGGACGAGCCCGTGGAGGGCACGCCCGGTGGGGTAGGGGCCTTTGCCTCGGGCTGGCGGGCCTTCCTGCACGAATCGGCTCTGCCGGCGACCTTCGTGGTCGCCATGCTGCTGCTGACGCTGGGCCGCACGAGCGTGTTGTGGCAGGTAGGCACGGCCCTCGCCGTGCAGGGAGTGGCGGTGGCGCTGGCGGTCTGGGGGATGGTGCCGGCCCCGGCGTGGGTCTGGGGCGGATTGGGGGCGGTCGTGGCGCTCGTGGCGATCGAGGCGCTGCTGCATCACCAGGTCAGACCCTGGCGTTATCCTCTCGTGGCGGCCGGCGGGGTCTTTCTGGGCCTGGCCCTCGTCTCGACATCGGCCTATCGGGAACTCGTCGCCGACGGCGATCTCGGCAGCGGACGGCTCATCCTCTTTTTGCTCGGCACGGAGGCGGCGTTTCTCCTCGTCGCTTTCGTCGGCGCCGCCAACCCGCTCTCGCTGAGCCGCTTCGAATGGTACCGGAAAACGGTCGTGACACCCCTCGCGGTGCTCGCGGCAGGGTACGGACTCTACGCCCTGGTGGGACGTTTTTTGTGAACTTCCGGTTCGACAAGGCCGTCATTTGGCTGCTGAATGAGCCGGGTTTGAACACGAAACCGACAGATACCACCCCGGCTCCGGGACGTGGCGGCCTCTTCGTCGCCGCGCTCGCGGCCTGCTGTTTTCTCAGCGGCTGCACCTTCTGGAACGGTCCTGAATTCCAAGCGGCCGCGGCGCTGGGCGATCTGCCTTCGCGCTGGACCTCGGGCGGCGGGGTTCCGGGGCAGGCCGTGACGGGCTGGCTCGACGACTTCGGATCTCCCGCCCTGCGTACCCTCGTCGTCGAGGCGGTGGGGGAAAACTACAGTCTCGCATCGGCCCGCGCCCGGATCGCGCAGGCCGGGGAGCGAGCCCGCATCGCCGGAGCGGATCGTCTGCCCGCCCTCGATGCCTCGCTCTCCACCACCCGGTCCCAGAATCTGCGGGGCTCGGAGTTCGCGAACACACGGGCGAACAATTTCAATTTCGGATTCGACCTGCGATGGGAAGTCGATCTCTGGGGGCGCATCAAGAACCTGCGCGATGCCGAGCTCGATCGCGTCTCGGCGGAGTCGGGGCTGTATGAGGCCTCGCGTCTCTCCCTCGCCGCGAATGTCGTGAAGACCGCCCTCGCCGTCGTCGAAGCGCAGGAGCAGATCGAAATCTCGCGCCGCACCCTCGCGAGCCTGCGGACGAATCTGAAGATCCTCGATTCGCGGATGGAGGCGGGTGATCTCGCCGAGCGGGCGGCCTTGGAAATCAGCCTGAGCCGCGCCGACATCGCGCGGGCGGAGCGCACCATCCTCCTTTCGCAACGCCGGCTCGATGGATCGCGGCGCACCCTCGAGACCCTGCTGGGCCGCTATCCGGCAGGCACGGTCACCTCGATCGGCGGCCTGCCCCGCATCACCCGCGACATTCCCAAAGGCATCCCCGGCGATCTGCTGCTGCGCCGGCCCGACCTGCTCGCGGCCGAGGCGCGGGTGGATGCCGCCTTGAAAGATCTCTCCGCGAGCCGCAAGGCCCTCCTGCCCGCCCTGAGCATCAGCGGATCGGCCGGCACGGCGAGCACCGACGAATTCGGCGACATCTTCGACATCGAAAAGCTCGTCTGGGCGATCGGGCAGAATCTGGCCCGGCCTTTGTACCAAGGCGGCCGTCTCCGGGCGAACATCCGTCTCGATGAAGCGGAGCGCGACGAACTCGTGAACGACTACGCCGAGACCGCCCTGACCGCCTTCCGCGAGGTGGAGACGGCGATCGCCGCGGAGCGCTATCTGAAATCCGAGGTCGCGGCCCTTTCCACCGCGGTGACCGAGTCACGCCGGGCCGAGGATCTCAGTCTCGGCGAGTATGAACAGGGTCTCGTCGAGATCATCACCCTCTTGGAAAGCCAGCGCCGAGCCTTCGAAGCCGAGAGCGTGCTCCTCGCCGCCAGGTATGAGCTGCTCGCCAACCGCGTCGATCTCTACCTCGCCCTCGGCGGCGACTTCGATCATTCGCCCGTGGACAAGGAGCCCGTGCCCGAGGCGGCGGCGGCCAGGGTGGGGGAGTGAGGCCGAATCCAAGAAATCCGTGGACGATGGGATGTCGTGACTTTGGAAATCTTCGCTGACTACGACCGCCGCACACGCCGGAACGCCTTTGGCGCGGTAAAAGGTAGGAAAGTAAAAGGTAAAAGGTAGGCGTCCTCAGGGAATCGTGGATTCGGTCCGCACGCCATTCGTGGCCATTCACGGCCATTCGTGGTCATTCGTGGTCATTCGTGGTAATTCGTGGTAATTCGTGGTAATTCGTGGTAATTCGTGGTAATTCGTGGTCATTCGCGGCCATTCGCGGTCATTC
>JALRFZ010000203.1 GCA_023253615.1 Verrucomicrobiales bacterium
GAGTTTCAACCGCTGCTTCCGCGCACCGATCGAGAAGAGTCGCGACGAGGGCCTGCGCAAGCGTCTCGCCGAACGCGTCGCTCCGCTGATGTTGCGCCGCACCAAGACGCTGGTGGCCCACGACCTGCCGCCCAAGACCGAGATCGTCCGCACCGTCGAGCTGAATCCCAAACAGGTCGAACTCTACGAGGCGGTCCGCGCCGCCGTCAGCCGCGAGGTGCATGAGGAAATCGCCCGCCTCGGGGTGGAGCGCAGCAAGCTGCTCGTCCTCGACGCCCTGTTGAAGCTCCGTCAGGTCTGCAACCATCCGCAACTCCTGAAAATGCCCTCGGCCCAGAAGGTGAAATCTTCGGCGAAGATGGATCTTTTCATGGAGTGGATCCCCTCAATGGTAAGGGAAGGGCGGAAGATCCTCGTCTTTTCCCAATTCACCGGGATGCTCTCCATCCTCGAGCAGGCGCTCACCAAAGAAGGGGTGAAATACCTCACCCTCACCGGACAATCAAAGGACCGTGGACAGCTCTGCGATGATTTTCAGGCAGGCAAAGCCCCCGTCTTCCTCATCAGCTTGCGCGCCGGGGGCACGGGGCTGAATCTCACCGCCGCCGATACCGTGATCCATTTCGACCCGTGGTGGAATCCCGCCCTCGAAGCCCAGGCAACGGACCGGGCCTACCGGATCGGGCAGAAGAACCCCGTCTTCGTTTACAAGCTGATCACCGAGGGGACGATCGAGGAGAAGATCCTCATGCTCCAGCAAAAGAAACGTGCCCTGTTCGAGGGGATCCTCGAGGGCACGCCGCAAAAACTCTCGTTCTCGGAGGAGGAGCTCGATGATCTCCTCGCGCCGATGAAGTGACGGGGAGATCGGGCTCCGATCACTCGTAGACGAGGCCGGGGATCTTGCCGTGGGCGACGAGGCGGCCGCGCTCGGTGTCGAGCTCGAAAATGTCGACACCGGCACCGGTCAGGCCCGTGGTCGACTTGCTGCGGGCGCCGAAGACGTAGTGTTTGTCCGCCGCAGGGTCGTAGCCCATGTAAAGCATCACATGGGAGACGCGGTGGCCGGATTTCCAGGTGCCACCCCAGAAGATGAGGTCGCCGGGGGACAGCTTTTTCAACAGCTTCGAGGAGGCTGACTTGCTGCCGTAGACGTCATCGAGCAGCTTTTTCCGCTTCAGCCAGTAGTATTGGTCGTAGGAAGTGCGGGGGACGTCCTTGATCCCGATACGATTGAGGAGAAACTGGATCGTGGAGGAGCAGTCGAGCCCGCCAGAATCGGGATCGTCGGCACCAAAGACGTAGCTGAGCTTCTTACCCGCCAGGGCGTGGGCTTCTTCGCGGAGTTGGGAGAGGGTGGGGCCCGACTTTTTCGGTGCGGCTTCCTCAGGGGACTTTTCCGGAGTCGTTTTCGAGCCCCCGGTTGTCTTGTCGGGTTCCGCAGGCGTGTCGGCCGCGGTCGCCGAAGTGGTCGTGGCGGGATCGGGAAGATCAGCCGGTTTCGGCTCGGGGGGCAGGGTGGGGGCCGGTGAGGTGGCAGAGGCCGTTTCCACCGGAGCTGGTTCTTCCGTGATGCCGCCCGGAGTCGCCGCCCCCGATTCAGGGATGGGCGGCGGGGGGATGGTGAGGCGCACGGTCTGCGATTTCATCTGGTCCATGCCGCCGCGCACATTCTGTTTGATGGGCACGACGGGACGGAATGACCTCTCGCGCGGCGCGTCGGGGCCGGCCTCCAGCACGGACGTTGATCCCGTCGCCAAAAGGAGGGCAGTGGAAAGAACGGTCGGATAGGGGAAATAACGCATAGCTAAAAATTTAATTTAAATTAATAAAATGGAAACAATTTTTTATAAATTTGGAATGATTCCAGATTTAGCTGGCGGAGGTTTCGGCTTTCGTGTTCTGATTAAGCGACTGATGAGACCCTATCGGATCCTTTGCCTGACCCTCTTCGGTCTGCTACCGGAACTTGGCGCAATCGAGCCCCACCGGATCCGGGTGGTGGATGAGGAAAACGGCTGGCCGGTCCCGCTCGTCGAGTTGCGGACGACGCACCAGGTTTCCTTTTTCACGGACAATGCCGGGGTCGTCGCCTTTGACTTGCCGGAACTGATGGGCGCCGAGACCTGGCTGCACGTGGAGGCGGACGGGTACGAGGCCCGGGCCGATGGATTCGGAATGCGGGGCGTGCGCTTCACACCGGAGCCAGGTGGTGATCTGGAGGTGAAGGTCTCGCGGACGATCGTCGCGAAGCGGCTGGGGCGGATCACCGGCGGGGGGCTTTTCGGCGAGAGTGGAAAACTCGGAGAGGAGAGCGGATGGAAGGAGAGCGGGATCCTTGGATCCGACAGCGTGCAGAATGCGGTCCATCGTGGCCGGATGTTCTGGGCCTGGGGCGACACGAACGTGGCCCGCTATCCGCTGGGACTTTTCCACATGACGAGCGCGACGACGCCGGTGAGGCCGCTCGCCGCCTTCGATCCACCCCTGCGCCTCGCGTTGGAGTATTTCCGCGACGAGGAAGGCCGCGTCCGCAACGTCGCCAACCTGTTCCCCGACGATCCGGGGCCGACGTGGATCAGTGGCTATGTCAGCCTGCCGGATGGGCAGGGTGTCGAGCGTCTCGTCGGTTGTTATTCGAAAATCGAGCCGCCGATGAATGCCTATCGGGTCGGCTTGTGCGTTTGGAATGACGAATCGGAGCATTTCGAGTCCGTCGAGGTGCTGTGGGACAAGAAAGACGGCGGGAGCGAGCCGAAGCTGCAGCCGGTGGGGCATCCTTCCTTTTGGACGGATGAAAAGGGTGTGCGCTGGCTGCTTTTCGGCGATCCCTTTCCCTCGATCCGCATGCCGGCGACCTTTGAAGGTTGGCGCGACCGGAAACAATGGGAGTCGATCGACACTCCCAAGTCCCTCACCGGCGGTGATGGCCGAACGGTGAAGCCGCACCGGGGTTCGATCGCCTGGAATGAATACCGGGGAAAGTGGGTGACGGTCTTCGGAGAGATCGGCGGCGATCCGTCAACGCTCGGCGAGCTCTGGTATGCGGAGGCGGCGTCTCCGTTCGGCCCGTGGGGGAAAGCGGTGAAGGTGCTAGGTCATCGGAAGCTCACCTTTTACAATCCCCGGCTTCATCCGGAATTCACTCCGGCGGATTCGCCCATCCTGTTGTTCGAGGGCACCTACACGCACAGTTTTTCGGGCGAGACGCGTCAGACGCCCCGCTACGACTACAATCAGATCCTTTACCGTCTCGATCTCGACGATCCGAAGCTGGCTCCGGCGCGCGGCGAGTGAGAGGCGGTCCGGATCACTTGAGGGATTCCCGGAAGGTCTCGAATTCCGCCTCGTCCATCTCCACGAGGTGCCGCGCCTCGGGAAACCTCCCTTTGCGGACGTCGGCGACATACTCCCGGAATGCGGCGATGCGTTCCTCCTGGAGACGGCGGTATTCGGTGAGAAAATTCCGGTAGGCTTTCGCGTGCCGGGGGAGCCGTTCGTCGTATTCGCCGAGAAGGTCGTCGGAAAAGAGGAACTGGGTGTCGCATCCGGTGCCGGATCCGAGCGCCATGAGAATGAGGGAGGTATTCTGGGATAGAAAACTGGCGAGCCGATGCGGCACCACCTCGAGCTCGGCGGCGTAGGCTCCGGCGTTCTCGAGTTCCTTCATTTTCCCGTAGAGCGCGCGGGCCTCTTCGGCCGTTTTTCCGATGGCGCGGTAATCCGTCCAGGTGACGTGCCGGGGGATCAATCCGAGGTGGCCGACGACGGGAATGCCCTCGCGCGCCATGCCTTCGATGATCCAAGGGCTCGCCGAGCAGTAGACGGAACTCGCCCCGAGTTCGAGCGCGCGGAAGCCGACACGGATCGCTTCCTCCCGCGAACTCAGGCCATGCGGAGTCGAGCCGGAAAGAAAGCTGGTGGGAGCGGCGGCGACGAGGAGTGGGAGCCGGCTCTGTGCCTCCGGGGTGTCGAAGGGACAGCTCATCAGATCGACTCCGGCCGCCTCGGCGGCGGCGGCCTCCTCGGGGGACTTCACATGGATATGGGTGAGGACGCGCTTGCCTTTGAGCTGGCGCAATTCGTGGACGGTGTATTTCTTGCGGGGACGGAGCATGATGCCGTCGAGCATAGCGGGGGCGCGGTGGATTTGTAAAAGGCAAATCTCGGCGACGGGGATCGCATTTTCAGGGGAGAGGTCGGTTTTTCATTCGACGATCGCGGCAAGGCTGGCTAGGATCGCGACATGAATCTCCGGACCCTTTGCCTTTTCCTCGCCTTGGCGGTGACCTCTTCCTTCTTCGCCAGTTGTGAATCGATGTCGACCGACCCGGCGCCAGGGGGGATCACCGGCTACAGCACGGGGATGAATCCCCAGGCCATCCGGGAATGGCAGGATCGCTCGATCCGGCAACTTGCCTACTGAAAGCTTCTATAATTTCTAGACTTTTCGGAGGTCTTAAGCGAAACTCCACGCAGTTTCGCCATGTCGCCGCAGTTTTTGTTTGATGTCTTCCTCCCGGTGATGGCGTTCGCCATCGGGGCTTGTATCGGATCGTTCTTGAACGTGGTCATTTACCGCGTGCCGAACGGACTGAGCGTGAACGAGCCCCGGCGCTCCTTCTGTCCGACGTGCAAGACGCAGATCCCGATCTGGCTGAATATCCCGCTCTTCACCTGGCTGATGCTGAGGGGGAAATGCAAATGGTGCCACTCGCCGATCGCCTTTCGTTATTTCCTCGTCGAGCTGCTCACCGCGATCTGTTTTCTCGCCCTTTTCAAACATGGGATCGCCCCTTATGACCTCCAGGGAGTGGTGGCGCTGTGGATTTTCGCGGCTCTGCTGATCGCCGCGACCTTCATCGATTTCGACCATTTCATCATCCCGGATTCGATCACGATCGGGGGCACGGTGGTGGGCTTGATCGCGAGTTTTGCGGTCCCGGCGTTGCATGGTCCCACGCTGAACTGGTGGCAGGGCGGTCTCCAGGGAGTGATCGGGGCGGCGGTGGGCTTTGGATTCCTCTGGCTCATCGTGCTGATGGGCAAGATGATGTTCGGGAAGATCCATCATCGCTGGGAGGATCCCGTCGACTTTGAAATCTCCCAGCCCGGCGGGGAGGAGGCGCCCATTCTCATCAAGCTGGGCGAACACACCTACGAGTGGGGCGACGTCTTTTTCCGCAAATGGGACCGGCTCGAGCTCGATACGAAAGAGCTCGCGTTCGACGATGAGCCGAAGGAATTCCAGACCTTCCGTGTGCTCGGCGATGCGCTCGAGCTGGATGGCGCCCGTGTCGAGATCGAAGCGGTGAAAAAGGTCAGCGGCAGGATCACCTCGGCCGTCGTGCCGCGCGAGGCAATGGGATTCGGAGATGTGAAGTTCATGGCCATGATCGGGGCTTTCCTCGGCTGGAAGGCCGCCATTTTCACCATTTTCGCCGCCTCGGTCGCGGGGGCCATCATCGGGCTGCTCCAGAAGAGCGTTTTCCGGGAGCAGTGGTCGCGCCCGCTGCCTTTTGGCCCTTACCTCGCGCTCGGGGCGTTTCTGTGGGTTTTCACCGGGCCGGCGATCTGGTTCTGGTATCTCGCGATGCTCCGCAGCGCTCTTGGCCGGGGCTGAACGGGGCTTGGCGGATCGCGGATTCCGTGAAATCTTGTTCCCATGCTCGTTCACGGCCAACCTTATCGCACCGTCTGGCTGGAAGCC
>JALRFZ010000692.1 GCA_023253615.1 Verrucomicrobiales bacterium
TCGCCCCGGAAACGCGAAGGCCGTCCGCCCCGCGGAGGGGACGGACGGCCCGGAGGTGGCAGGAGATCTGCCACGGAGGTCACTGGATCTCGATGCGGCGGGGCTTCACCTCTTCGCGCAGCGGGAGCCGCAGGGTGAGCACTCCGTCCTCCAGCGCGCCGGAGATGCGGGCCTCATCGACCTCGGGGCCGACATCGAGACGCAGGTGCCAATGTTTTTCAGACGCGTAATCTCCGAGAGCCCGCCAAGTCGATGGCGTTTCACGGCGACGCACGGCCTCGATCTCGAGCACCTCGTTTTCGACAGTGACGCGCACATCTTCTTTTTTCGCGCCGGGCAGACGTACCGCGACCTCCCACGATTCCTCGTCGTAGCGCGAGGTGTAATGGGGACGAACCCGCTCGACGGGGGCGGGCCGGGTCACGGCGAGAGCGGTGCTTTCACCAGGCTTGGCGGCGGGACAACAGGTTTCGTTACCTTCGTTCATGATGGGATGGGTTGGAATGTCAGGGTTGACGGGTGGCCGTGGTGGTCAGCGGATCTCGATGCTGACCGGTTTGCGGACTTCCTCTTTCGGCAGGGACACCTCGAGAATGCCGTCGGCGAGCCGGGCCTGGATGCCTTCGGTGCGAACGCCCTCGGGGCAGCGCAGGACATACTCGGAGCGCGACGTGGAGGCTTGCTCATCATCACTCTTGTTCGCGGCCTCCAGCGCGAGACGCAGGAGACCCTCCTCGGCATCGAGGCGGAGATGCTCGCGTTTCACGCCTGGCAATTCGACACGGGCGTGAAAGTGCGTGTCGTCTTCATACCACTCGACGCCCGAAGCGGCGGGTCGGCGGGCGGCCTTCCCCGGTGCCACGTTCAGGAAGGGGCCGAAGAAGCGAAGCGGGTCGCCGAAAAGGGCATCCCATTCGCGGAGGTTCTGGAGAGGATGGGTGTATCGGATCAGTTTCATGGATTGAATGAGTTGGAGTTTGGTTGATGAACTCGCATTCTCATGATGCAACCTCCGTGCCAAGAAATAGGAAATCACCTCAACTCCCTTCTAATGAACTCTTTACATAGCTCCCAATTCAATCCAACGGGCCTTTAAAGCGCCATTTTGGCTCGATTGATTTCGATCAATCCAAATTCCATGCGCCATTATGGCCCAATTCGTTTCACCGGAGAATTTCCCGTATTTTGCGAATTGGGACTTTTCATCCACGAGGCTGGCTCCCTAGAATCGGCAGCGTGAGCAAGCGCACCAAGGGCTGTCTGATCGGAGGGATTTTTCTGTATGTCCTGCTCGCCACGATCATCATCCTGGTGATGAACTTTCAGCGGCAGGATTTCCACAGCGCCGCGACCGCTTCGCGGGATACCTTCGGATACAAGGACGGCCATTTTGGTCTGCTCAAGCATGCCGATCGCGAGACCGACGCCGATTGGCCGGCCGCCGAGGTGATGATGGAACCGGTGAGAATCGAAGGAGAAAAAGGAAAGTTCCTCTATGACTTCAGCACGGAGGCGAAACCCGGCGAGGTGACTCCCCCTTCGCGCTGGAACGAAGGCTTCCTGGGCGATGATGCGGTCGCGTTGGCCGCCTTCGCCACCTGGGTGCCCGGCCCGGATGACCCGATCGGAGAAGAGGGCTGGACCGCGACCCTCACCTTGCGCGATCCGGCCACGCTCGACCCGATCGATTCCGCGCGCCTTGCCGGGCTGGGCCTGCCGGAATCTTTCACCACCTTTCTCCCTCCGAAGACCTATCAGACCCCGATCCTACGGCTCGTTTTCCTGACCGAGGGCATGGAGTATCCCCGGGCGATCGGATCGGTCGCCGGCGATGCGCGGACCGGTGCCCGCATCACCTACAATCTGAAAAACGACGACGACGGCTCCGCCCGGCACGAGGTCTCGGGAAAGTGGCTGCGCATCGATACCAACCTGCTCCTCTGGCACGACACCCCGTTGAAATGCCATGTCGAATTCCTCACCGGCACACCGGAGACCGCCGAGCTC
Organism: Verrucomicrobiales bacterium; assembly: GCA_023253615.1. Taxonomy (GTDB): domain Bacteria; phylum Verrucomicrobiota; class Verrucomicrobiia; order Verrucomicrobiales; family DEV007; genus Arctic95D-9. The sequence continues at coordinate 2,008 of JALRFZ010000692.1, forward strand.
GCCGTCCGTCCCGGTGCCCAGATCCACTTCGGCGACCGCTTGCGGCTCCAGTGGCTGACCACGGCGGAACACTCGATGTCGGTGAAATCCTGGGTCGGCAGTTTCGAGCCCGCCGCCTCTTTGCCGGAGCCGGAGAAAGAGGCGATCCGCAAACGCTTCTCCAACCGATCCGCCCGGCCCGAGGGGCTGATTTCGTTCTCACCCAAAGACCCGCCCGAGGCTGCCGCCAAGCTCTACGTGCGGACCTCGTCGCGCGATTACCTCACCGAACACTGCGGCGTCATCGGCGAAGCCGGAATCTCGTGGGACTGGCGGCAGGAAGAATCGGAGGAAGGCGTCGTCATCGCCTCGACTCCCGGCCAAACACCCGATCGCCCCTTGCAGCTCGTCTTCATCCCTTCGGTGACCGAATGGACGGGGGAAATCCCCGGCCTGCCCGACATGCCGAACCCCCGCACGATCGAAGACCTCTTCGATTGCGTCCTTCCCCGCATCACCCTGCCGGAGGATCACGACGACGCCGAGACGCAGCTGCTCGGCTACATCGGCGTGGGCGCCCAGCTGGCCTGGGAAAGCGAGAAGCTCTGGAAGACGAATCCTCCGGCCGCCCTCCCGACCGACCGCACCTTCAGGGACACGACACCGCAGCAACTCCTCGACTGGTATCTCGATCACACGCCCGGCTCCTACGTCCGCTACGACGAGGAGGATTTGACCCTCCACTTCAATGAAGAGGAAGGCAGCTGGTGGAAGCGGATGACGGAAGGCATGCGGACGCTTTACTACGAGACCCTCTACGGCTCGCCGCTGCCCTAGCCGGAGACACGACCGACGCCTTACTCCGCCTTCTTCTCTTCTTTCTCGTCCCCTTCCGCTTTGGCGGGAGCTTCTGCGGTCTTCTCCCCTTCTCCCCCGGGGAAAGGCACGAATTTCAGGACGGTGCCGTTGATGCAATAACGTTTGTCCGTCGGGGTGGAGAAACCTTCACCTTCGAAGACGTGACCGAGGTGACCGTTGCAGACCTTGCAGAGCACTTCGGTGCGGGCGTAGCCGAGATGATAATCGACGCTGTATTTGATGTTCTTCGCCTTCGACGGGTCGTAGAAGGAAGGCCAGCCGCAACGCGAATCGAATTTCTCCTTCGAGGTGAAAAGCTCGGCATTGCATCCGGCGCAGTAATAAGTGCCGCCGCCGTGTTTCTTGAATTCCTCGTAGACCTTGCCGTTCGCCCGCTCGGTGCCGGCCTGACGCAGGATCTGATACTGCTCGGGCGTGAGGATCTTTTTCCATTCCTCGTCGCTTTTCTCCACGGCAGCGGTCGGTTGAGCCGGCTGGGCCGGAAGCACCTCGATGATGGTCTCTTTCGCAGGGGCGGTTTCTCCCGGTTCTTTCTCATCGGCCTCGGCGCAGGAGACCGCGGCGACGACGGCGACAAAAACAGTTCCGATCAGGGAAAGTGAGGAATTCATGGTCGGGAAGATAGAGGAAGCCGGGGCATCGGTCAAAGACGCGATCAACGCCGGTTTCCTTACGCTCTTGGAATCGCCCCGGCGGGGAAATGTTCGAAATCCGTTCGACACGGGGGATGCGCTCCCTATCTTCCCGGCCATGCCCGCCCCTGTCCGCCGCGATTGGTACGACACCCCGCTCTTCTACGACATCATCTTCGACGCCGACACGGAGCAGGAGACCGACTTCCTCGAGGCCGTCAGCGCCCGCCACGGCAAAACCCGCGGTCGGTCCTCGCTCGAGCTGGCCTGCGGGAGCGGGCGGCTCGTGAAGTCCCTCGGCGAACGCGGCTGGAAAGTCGCCGGCTTCGACCTGAATCCGGAGATGCTCGCCTTTGCCCGGGATCGCCTCGCCGACACCCGGATCGAGGCCCGGCTCTGGCAGGATCTCATGGAGTCTTTCCGCGTCCCGGCGCGGCAGCGCTACAATCTGGTGCATTGCCTCGTCAGCACTTTCAAATACCTCCTCACCGAGGCGGATGCCCTCGCCTGCCTGAATCGGGTCGCGGCGGTGCTGAAACCCGGGGGACTTTTCGTGCTCGGCGTCCATCTCACGCCGGCCGATGCGGCCAAGCCGACCCACGAGCGATGGACCGCCTCCCGCGATGGACTCGAGGTCGTCTGCAACACCCGCACCTGGCCGCCGCGTCCCGGCACCCGCCTCGAGCCGATGCGTTCGCGCCTGCGCGTGAGTGGTCCCGACGGGCGGATCGAGGAGCAGGAGACGCTCTGGGAGGTGCGATCCTACCACGCCGCCCAACTCCGATCCCTCTTCAAAAAGTGCGGGGCCTTCGAAGTGCTCGCCTGCCATGATTTCCGCCACGAGATCGAAGAAACGCGCCGATTCGACGACGAATACAGCGACCTCGTCCTCGTGCTGGGGCGGCGTTGAGGATCACCGTCTTCTCCCGTCGAATCGGCCTTGCGAAATGCCGCGTTCCGGGGCAAGAGTCTCCGCACTATGGGTAGAGCATTCGAATATCGGCGGGCCTCGAAGGAGGCGCGATGGGATAAAATGTCCAAGGCCTTTCCGAAGATCGGGAAGGCCATCACGATGGCGGCCAAGGAAGGCGGACCCGATCCCGCCAACAACCCCAAGCTGCGCCTGGCGATCCAGCAGGCCAAGGCGGCCAACATGCCCAAGGACAACGTCGAAAACGCGATCAAACGCGCCTCGGGCAAGGATGCGGCGGACATCAAGGAGATCAACTACGAGGGCAAGGGGCCCCACGGCGTCATGATCTTCATCGAATGCGCCACGGACAATTCGAACCGCTCCGTCGCCAACATCAAGACCTACTTCAACAAATCGGGCGGCCAGCTCCTCCCCACCGGATCGCTCGAGTTCCTCTTCAAACGCAAGGCCGTCGTGCAGTTCGACGTGAAACCCGGGATGGACATCGAGGAGACCGAGCTCAGCCTCATCGACGCGGGCCTCGAGGAGCTCGAAGTGAACGAGGGCGTCGCCTATGCCTACGGTGATTTCACCGACTTCGGCAAACTCACCGCCGGCGTCGAAGGGCTCGGCATCGAGATCAAGAAGGCCGCGGCCGAGCGCATCCCCGCCAATCCGAAGGACTTCACCGAAGAGCAGATGAATGACATCGAAGTCCTCCTCGACAAACTCGAGGACGACGAGGAC
>JALRFZ010000699.1 GCA_023253615.1 Verrucomicrobiales bacterium
GTCCGCGTCATTCGAGATCATCTGAAAACCAATGGCATTCAGGGACATATCCTGATTTTCATGCCGGGAAGGTATGAAATCCAAAAAACCCTCGACGCCCTCAAACACGCCTCCTGGAGCGGTGGCTTCGAGTTGCACGCCCTCCACGGCGAACTCCCTCCCGCCGAGCAGGATGCCGCGGTAGAGCGCAATGTGCGCCCCAAGATCGTCGTCGCCACGAACGTGGCCGAAACCTCGATCACGATCGACGGCGTGCGCCTCGTCGTCGATGCGGGATTGGAGCGCCGGGCTTCCTTTGACTCACGCCGCGGCATCGGCACCCTCCACATTGAAAAGATCTCCCGCGCCTCGGCCGATCAGCGGGCGGGCCGTGCCGGACGCACCGGACCAGGGGTCGCGATCCGTCTCTGGAGCGAGCGCGAACACGAGCAGCGCGAGGTCGCCACTCCGGCCGAGATCCGTCGGATGGATCTGAGCGAGGCGGTCTTGATCCTCTGTTCCAGCGGGGTCGAGACGATCCGCGCCTTCCCGTGGTTTGAAGCGCCCGACCCGCGGGGACTCGACGAGGCGATCCGGCGACTCCGCGAACTCGGGGCGCTCGACGAACGGGAAAAGCTCACGGATGACGGACGGCTCATGGGACAGTTGCCCGTCCCTCCCCGCTTCGGACGCATCCTCCTCGACGCGGCGCGACAAGGGTGCCTCGAGCCCGTCGCTCTCATCACCGCGATCACCCAAACGCGCTCGCTCTTTCCCGCCCGGAAAAAGCACTCCGAACACCTCACGCCGGCCGACTTCGTGCAGGACGGTGATGTTTCCGACTTCCAGCCGCTCCTGCGAGCCTTCCGGCAGATGAAAGCGAACGGTTTCCGCCGCGAGATCGGCGAGCGGCTCGGCATCCACGCCGGAGCGGCCCGCGACATCGACCGCATCGCAAGCCAACTCATCCGCGTCGCCTCGCGCTGGGACCGGAATGCGACCGAGTTCTCCGATCCCGACGGGGAATGGCTCGGGAAGGTCCTCCTCGGCGGCTTTTCCGACCGCCTCGCCCTGCGCCACAGCGCCGCGACCCTGAGCTGCGCTGTCATCGGTGGACGCCGGGGGCAGTTGGAAAAGGAGAGCGTCGCCGCCGACAAGGACGCCCACCTCTTCATCGCCGGAGAAATGGTCGAGGTCGAGGGCAAGGACGTCGCCGTGAAACTCTCCCTCTGCACCCGCGTCGAGGAAAGCTGGCTGCGCGAGCGATTCCCCGGCGATTTCCAGGAGCGCGACGGCGCGGTCTGGGATGATCGCAACCGCAAGGTCGAGGCCCGGCGCGAGCGGCGCTTCCGCGACCTCGTCCTCGAATCACGTCCCAGCGGAACCCCACCCAAGGAGGAAGCCGCCACCCTCCTCGCCGAGCGCGTCCTTTCCGGCGAGCTCAACCTGAAAGCGTGGGACGACAAGGTCGAAGCCTGGTTTGCCCGCATCAACCTTGTCGCCGAGCACTGCCCGGAATACGGACTCGTCCCGATCGACGAGGAGGCGAAGCTGCTCCTCCTCGAGCAAATCTGTGCCGGGGCGACGAGCTACGCCCAGATCAAGGACCGCCCGGTCTGGAACGCGCTCCACCAGTGGCTGCCGCCGCACCAGTCCGGTGCCCTCGATTTCCTCGCGCCCGAGACGATCACCCTTTCGACCGGAAAACCGACCAAGGTCACCTACCGCCTCGGCGAAAAACCGCGAATCTCCGTGCTGATCCAGCATCTCTTCGGGAGGAAAGACTCCCCCACGATCTGCGATGGCAAAGTCCCCGTCGTCATCGAGATCCTCGCCCCGAACCACCGCCCCGTGCAGGTGACGGAAAACCTCGCGGGCTTCTGGACCGGCAGCTATCCGGCAGTGCGGGCGCAGTTGCGCGGCAGGTATCCGAAGCACGCTTGGCCGGAGTTTTGAGCCGGATCGCTGCTGCAAGAGACGTGCCGGTTCATTTCCGTGATGAACGCCTCCGGATGAAAGCCATCTTGCGATCTGCGCAGCCTCATGGCATCCTAACGCATGACCGTGAACCTGACATTCGAGATCCCGGATGCGCTCGCCACCGTTCTCCCGGCATCAGGACTGGATCGAAAGCTGCTGGAAGCACTCGCCGTTCAAGGGTATCGGGATGGAACTCTCTCGTTGATGCAGGTGCGTCTGTTGCTCGGCTTTGAGTCACGTTGGGAGGCCGAGGATTTTCTCTCCGACCACAACGCATGGCCCGATCCAAGACTCGATGAGATGGCGGAGGATGCGGAATCTCTTCGATCCGCCCTTGGTCGATGATCGTGGTCAGCGACACATCGCCCTTGCGATATCTCATCGCGATCGGGCAGATCGATCTTCTTCGCCGTCTCTTTGGACAAATTCATTGTCCCGACGCGGTGCGGCTCGAAGCCTGCCATCCCGCAGCACCCGCTTCGCTGCGGGAGTTTTTCACGACACCGCCGTCGTGGCTTGTCATTCTTCCCCCGTCTTCCGGACACGACCCCACCTTGAGTGTCGAACTCGATCCGGGCGAGGCCGAGGCGATTTGGGTAGCCAAAGAAATGAGGGCTACCCTCCTCTTGATGGACGAGCGTCGAGGACGACGTGCCGCGACCGCTCGAGGCCTTCGCGTCGCAGGAACACTCAATCTTTTGGCGGAAGCCTCGGGACGAGGGATCATCGACTATCGGACGGTCGTCGCCCAACTGCGCCAGGAAACCAATTTCCGAGCAACCGACTCGATCGTCGAGGAAGCCCTCCGTCGGTCGAGTCAGGACGTGTAGAGCGGAATCTGCCGCTCGAACACCGCGGGCATACCTTCGTGAAAGATCCAAGGTGTCCCGCCGTATCCTGATGACGTCCTCGACGCGCGAAAATCACGGCCGAATCTCCATGTACTCCAAAGAGCTACGGTAATTCGGGAAAATAACAGTTTACATATTGTCAAGTTTTCCTAAGTATTTTCGCGAGATTGAGATCCAGGGCCTTTCCGGGCGTCGTTCCTGATAAAGGCCATTCGTTATCACCACCCACTCAACGCATGTGCCATGAACCACTCCCACACGTCCTCGTTTGACCGGCCCTCGCGGCCCAACCCGCTGAAGCACTTCTTTTTCTGGCTCTCGGGAGCCGGAGCCGACACCCTCGAGCAGTGCCCCGGCTGGGAACAGCGCAAGTATGTCGCCTTCGGAGCGACGGTGCTCGTGCCGACCGTCTTCGCCTTCATCGCCTGTGGCTACGCCCTCTCGACCCTGACCGACAACTGGAACGTCATCGTCCCGATCGCCCTGGCCTGGGGCCTCATCATCATGACGATCGACCGGGCGCTCCTCTCGATCTACCGCTCCTACCAGCGTTTTCACCGCAAGGTCGGGCAGTTTTTCCTCCGCATCGTCGTCGCCGCGCTCATGGGTGTGACAATCTCGCACCCGCTCACCCTGCTGCTCTTCAATGACACCATCACCAGCGTCGTCGAGGAAGACCGCCAGGCCGAAATTGAAGCCGTCCGCGTCGCCGCGAACGGCGAGAAAGCCACGGTCGAGACGAAGATCGCCGAACTCGAGACCCAGATCGCCGAGCA
>JALRFZ010000351.1 GCA_023253615.1 Verrucomicrobiales bacterium
GGCGGCCTACCATCGAGCGGATAATGAGCGGCCTACCATCGAGCGGATAATGAGCGGCCTACGGAATACACAGAAAACACGGAATTACCGAGGGCCGAGATAGATGCCGCAGGCATCAAAATACGCGGAATACCCGGAAACAGACCACCGACGGAGTTGTGGAGACGATTCGTGGGCAGAGTCGCATGACACCACGCCATCCTGTCTTCCTTCCGTGTTTTCCGCGTATTCCGTAGGCCACCAATTCTTGAGTCAAGGCACGCATCACCCTTTCCTTCGATAGACCACCAGAGCCAGCGGCACGAGAAAATGGGTCGCGCGCAGGAGCACCTCGCGGTAGGCGTCGAGTCCGAGGCACGTCATCCGTGAGAGCGCCGTGATCAAGCCCCACGCCGCCATCCACCAGAGCAGGGCCGGAGCCGGTCTCGCGAGAACGAGCACAGCGACGACGACATCGGCGATCCCGATGGCGGTGAGCAGCGATTTTGCCTGCGCTTCCGTGACGCGCCAGCCGACGAGATTCTCCGCGCTGCCGATGATCAGGTCGATGAAACGTGGAAAATGCAGGAGCGCCTCCGCCCCATGGGTGAGGAACACCATCGCCAGCGAGACGCGCAACAGCATCGTCACCTGGGCCTCTCCGAAAGGCTCTTTCATCGCGAGCAAGGCGAGGGCAAAGGGCGTCGCGTAGCGCATCGCATGGGCGGCGGGCGCCCATTCCGCATGCCCCACCCCACCCATCTTCGCGATGAGGCAGGCTTCGGCGAGGAGATACCCGAAAGCCGGCAACATCAGACATCCGCCCCATCGATGGTGACGGAGAATCAGCCCCGCCACCGCGAAAGCCAAGGCCGCAAGCACCAGGGTCACTTCGGTCTGAAAAGCGGCGGCGTGCGAGAGCCCCTGATCGAGAAAGAGCCAGGCATTCCAGCTCGATCCGCCCGTGCGCAGCGCCGTGACGAGGGATCCCCCCAAAGTGAGGACCACGGCCACCCCGAGCATGATCCGGCCTCGACCCGAGGGAGAAAGATCGAGTGGCAGATGGGATGGTGAAGCGGCAAGGATGGACACGGTGACCAAGATGCCCTGCCCCGGCCCTTTTGCCAAACGCCGGCTTCCTCCCCGGGGGACGCGTCTGCGCGAGCCGGGCCGGGCGCGGGGGATTGACTTCCGGTCACGGCTCTGGAACGATGCCGGAATGAACCGAACCGCCCTTCTCCTCTCCATCGTTTTGGCGACGACCCCGATGGCCTTTGCAGCCGAAGTCTCCACCGCGGAGCAGATGGCGCGCGCCTTCATGCACCACCGCGTCCTTTTCATGGAGGATCCCTCCACCAAGGCCTCGATCGCGTGGACGACGGCGGACGAACTTTTCGAATTCCACCGCGTCCACTGGGACACCGAATCCCGCGGCGGCGACCTTTTGAAATACGCCAATCAGACCGACAAGATCCACTCTCATCCCTACACCCTCGTCGAGAAGGACAAGGAGAACCGCATCCCGAAGAACATCGGGCACAGCGTGCTCCTCGAAGGGCTGAAGCCGGCCACGACCTACTACTTTGTGGTCGCCAGCGGCAAATACGTCTCACGGGAATTCCACTTCATCACCGCTCCGGACGATAATCGCCCCCTGAAACTGCTCTTCGGCGGCGACTCCCGCCGCGGCCCCCAATGGCCCGAGGTGCATGAAGACCGTCGCAAGGTGAACCGCATGATCGCCGGCCTCGTCGAGAAACATCCCGAAGTCGTCGCGTTCGTCCATGGCGGAGACTACTGCGCCAAAGCCGAGTGGACCTTCATGACCGACTGGCTCTCGGATCTCGAGCTGACAACCACTACGGAGGGCCGGATCCTCCCGATTA
>JALRFZ010000700.1 GCA_023253615.1 Verrucomicrobiales bacterium
TGATCTGCGTCGGCTCCTCGTAGTGCAGGCGTCGATGCCGGCGGCGATCTTTCCCATCGTGCTGGCGAGGCTTTTCAACGGTCAGCCGCGCGTGGCCATCCAGATCGTGGTCGTGACCTCGGTGGTCAGCCTGGGCACGGCACCCTTCGTGATCGCCTGGGGACTTGCGAAGATCGTGGGTGGGGAAAGCTGAGGCGAAGTGGCGGGGTTTTGAAGCCGGCGCTTGACATTTGCCCGTCAGAAAGTTCCTTACGGACCGCTTTTGTGGACGGCAGGATAGCTCAGGGGTAGAGCAGAGGACTCATAAGCCTTTGGTCGGCGGTTCAAATCCGCCTCCTGCTACCGCCCGCAAACTTTCGTTTCTCCGAAAATCTTTCGGAAATCCCCATGCTTTTTACGGTTTCTGGAAGGGAATCGGGCCGGTTGGAGGATGCGAAGGCCGCGATCCTCGCGGAATCGGAAAAATTTGAAATAAATTCCGTTGCGGCCGGGAGAAGGCCGTCTATATTCCCGCCCCCCGCGCCGCCTTGGCATCCCAAACGCAGGGGATTTTGGTTCGATCTTCCACCGGTGGTGGTAGTCCCGAAGCACGAAGGATGCCGAAATTTTGCCAAACGACGGAAACGCCATGCCCACGATCAACCAGCTCGTACGGAAAGGAAGACAGGACAAGCCCTCGAAGTCCAAGTCTCCCGCCCTTGATGACTGCCCGCAGCGCCGCGGAGTGTGTCTCCAGGTCTATACCCGTACGCCGAAGAAGCCGAACTCGGCGCTCCGGAAAGTGGCCAAGGTCCGTCTCACGAATGGTCAGGAAGTGATCGCCTACATCGGTGGGGAAGGTCACAACCTCCAGGAGCACTCCATCGTGCTGGTGCGCGGCGGACGTGTGAAAGATTTGCCGGGTGTCCGCTACCACATCGTTCGTGGTGCCCTTGATACTCTCGGCGTGGCCAAGCGCAAGCAGGCCCGTTCGAAGTACGGTGCCAAACGACCCAAGGGGTGAGAATCTGACTCCCGTCAGATTTTCCTCCGGTGATACGAATGTCCAGGTTTTAACCGAAATAATCCTATGTCCCGAAGAAAAAGAGTCTACAGCAAGCCTGAGCGGCGTGATGCGCGGTACGACAGTTCGATCGTTTCCAAGCTGGTGTCCAAAGTGATGCGGCAGGGCAAGCGCTCGCTCGCGGAGCGCATCGTTTACGCGGCGATTGATCGCGCCAACGAAGGGGCCGAGTCGGTCGATCCCGTGGAAGTTCTCAATCGTGCCGTAGAGAACGCCAAGCCTCGCGTGGAGGTGAAGAGCCGCCGCGTCGGTGGTGCGACCTACCAGGTGCCGCTCGAAGTTTCTCCTGATCGCCAGGAAGCCCTCGCGATGCGTTGGATCGTCAATGCCGCCCGCAATCGCCGCGGCACGCCGATGCACATCGCTCTCGCGAACGAGATCCGTGACGCGAGCACGAACCAGGGCGTCGTCGTCCGCAAGCGCGACGAGACTCACAAGATGGCGCAGGCCAACCGTGCTTTCGCTCACTTCCGCTGGTAATCCTCAATCGCTCCGTCTCTGGTGCCTGCCGTCCTACAGTCTCCCTCGAAATCGATGAGTGGTGGTCTCAATCATCCCGATCGCGCGTTTCCGCTTGAGCGGACCCGCAACATCGGGATTGCGGCCCACATCGATGCCGGGAAAACGACTCTGACGGAGCGCATCCTGTTCTACACCGGCTCGATCCACAAGATCGGCGAGGTGCATGACGGGCAGGCGACGACCGACTGGATGGAGCAGGAGCGTGCGCGTGGCATCACAATCACCTCTGCTGCGGTCACCTGTGAATGGACCCAGTCCGAAGAGGTGGGTGTCTACAAGTCCGCTGCCGGTGAACGTCAGCGGGTGAACATCATCGATACTCCCGGTCACGTGGACTTCACCGCCGAGGTGGAGCGTTCCCTCCGGGTTCTTGATGGTGCCGTGGTGGTTTTTTGCGGGGTGGCCGGCGTGCAGCCCCAATCGGAAACGGTTTGGCGTCAAGCGAGCAAATACGGCGTGCCCCGTCTCATCTTCGTCAACAAGATGGATCGCGTCGGGGCGGATTTCGATGCCGTGATCGCCGATGTCCGTGAGAAACTCGGTGCCAATGCCCATCCCGTCCTGATTCCGATCGGATCGCAGGACTCGCTCAAAGGGCAGATCGACGTGATCAACCTCAAGGCGGTCATCTATTCCGACAATGATCTGCTCGGTTCCACCTACGAGGTGACCGAGCTGACCGACGACCAGCTCGAGCTCGCCCAGGCTGCCCGCCAATCTCTTCTCGAGGCGCTTGCCGACGTCGACGACGAGCTCGGCATGATGTATCTCGACGAGGCCGACATTCTCCCCTCGCATATCAAGGCGGCGCTTCGTCGCGCCACGATCGCCAACACGATCGTTCCCGTGATCGGTGGTTCCGCCTTCAAGAACAAAGGGGTGCAATATCTCCTCGATGCCGTCGTCGATTATCTCCCGAGCCCGGTCGAGATTCCCGCGGCCAAAGGCATGAAGCAGGACGACGAGTCCGCCATCCTCGAGGCTCCCGCCGATGACAAGGGCAAGTTCTGCGCCCTTGCTTTCAAACTTTGGTCCGACAAATTCGTCGGCAAGCTCGTCTTCATCCGCGTCTATTCCGGCACGGTTTCCAAGGGAGACAAGATTTTCAATTCGCGCACGGGTCGTGCCGAGCGGGTGGGGCGACTGATCCAGATCCAGTCGAACGATCACAAGGACATCGACACCTGCTACGCGGGTGACATCGCCGCGATCGTCGGACCGAAGAACGTCCGCACCGGCGATACGCTCCATGTGGAGGGTTTCGACATCATGCTCGAGCCCCCGGCCTTCCCTGAGCCGGTGATTTCCATGGCGGTCGAGCCGAAGACGACGGCGGATTCAGACAAGCTTTCCGAAGCGCTCCAGCGCCTTGCCGAAGAAGATCCGACTTTCGTGGTTTCCGCCAACGAGGAAACGGGTCAAACGCTGATCGCCGGCATGGGCGAGCTTCACCTGGAGATCATCCAGTCGCGCCTTCAGTCCGAGTTCGGTGTGCGCACCAATGCGGGCAAGCCGCAGATCGCCTACCGCGAAGCCGTTTCCAAGACGGCTCATGGCGAATACAAACTGATCAAGCAGACGGGTGGCAAGGGCCAGTATGGTCACGTCATCCTCCGTCTCTCCCCGAACGAGCGTGGCAAGGGTTTCACGTACGCGAATCTTGTCACCGGTGGCGAAATTCCCAAGGATTTCCTCGGTGCCTGCGAAACCGGCATCCGCGAATCGCTCAACAACGGTGTCATCCTGGGGTATCCCGTCGTGGATGTCCATGTGGATCTCATCGGTGGATCGAGCCACGATGTGGATTCAAACGAACAAGCTTTCAAGATCGCTGCCATCCTGGCCATGCGCGAGGCGCTGGCCGCCGCTGGTCCGATGCTGCTCGAGCCGGTCATGCACGTCGCCGTCGAGGTGCCCGATGAATACCAGGGCGACATCATCGGCGACTTGAACCGCCGCCGCGGCCGTATCGCGGAAGTCGATTCCCGCGCCGGACTCAGCCAGATCAAATCCGAGGTGCCCATGGCCGAGATGTTCGGTTATGCCACCGACATGCGGAGCCTCTCGAAGGGCCGCGCCAGTTTCTCGATGGAGCCCCTCCGCTTTGAAGAGGTGCCCGCCGCCGTCCTCGAGCGCATGACCGCTCAATACGTTTGATTCATCACCCCATTTAAACCTCAACGGACCAACTGAAATGCAGGGACAAAGTATCCGAATCCGCCTCCGGGCCTATGATTCCAGACTTCTCGACAAGTCGACGCTCGACATCGTGGAGACGGCCAAACGTACCGGGGCCCGTGTCGCCGGACCGATCCCGCTGCCGACCCGCATCGAGAAATTCAGCGTGAACCGCTCTCCCCACGTCAACAAGAAGTCGGCCGAGCAGTTCGAGATCCGCACCCACAAGCGCCTCCTCGACATCGTCGAGCCCACCTCCCGCACCGTCGACGAGCTCAAAAAGCTCAATCTCCCCGCCGGCGTCGACATCACCATCAAGATCTGACGGGTTCCCGGAACCTGGAAACTTCAGCCAAGACGACTGCAAATGAGCATCGGATTAATCGGAAAGAAAGTCGGCATGACCCGCATCTTCAATGAAGCGGGCGAAGCCATCGCCGTGACTGTCATCGACGTGAGCGACAACGTTTTCCTCCAGAAGAAGACTTCGGAGAAAGACGGCTACAGCGCCGTGCAGATCGGTTACGACGACCAGAAGGAATCCCGTCTGAGCCGCGCCGAAGCGGGTCACCTCAAGGCGAATGGCGCCTCGCCGAAGCGCAAGATCCTCGAGTTCCGCGTCGATAACGACGAGCAGCTCCCCGAGATCGCCCATCCCGGACTCGATATCTTTGATGAAGGCCAGTGGGTCGACATCATCGGCTCGAGCAAGGGCAAGGGCTTCCAGGGTGCGATGCGCCGCCACAATTTCTCCGGACAGCCCCAGAGCCACGGTCACATGATGCACCGCCGGACGGGTGCCATCGCCGCCGGCACGACTCCGGGCCGCGTTTGGAAAGGGCAGGCCATGCCCGGTCACCAAGGCAACGAGCGCATCACCGTGCAGAATCTGAAGATCGTGCAGAAGCGCCCCGCCGACAACGTGATCCTCGTCAGCGGTGCCGTTCCCGGCGCCAAGGGGGGATACGTGGTGATTCGTCCCGCGAAGAAGAAAGAGGGTCCGGTCCGCGACCTGAAAACCGGTGCCGCCGCCCCCGCCGCCTCCGCCGAAGAGGCGACCGAAGGCTGAGCGCCCAGAGCGAACCCCATTGACTGAAAGGAAGACTCAACATGGCAGCGAAGACTCTCAATCTCGAAAGCGCGAAGAGCGCCAGCATCCAAATCGTGGAGGACGCGGATCGTGGCGTGCAGGCCGTTCACGACGTGATCGTGGCGATGCACGCGAACCGCCGCAGCGGCAGTGCGAACACCAAGACCCGTGCCGAAGTCGCGGGCACCGGCAAAAAGCCCTTCAAGCAAAAGGGTACCGGACGTGCCCGTCAGGGTGGCAACAATCCCCCCCATCACTACGGGGGTGGTGTGGCTTTCGGACCGAAGCCCCGCGACTATTCGAAGAAGGTGAACCGCAGCACGCGCCGTCTCGCCTTCTCCAAGGCGCTGACCGAGCGCATCGCCGAAGGCGACGTCCTCACCGTTTCCGATTTCGCAGTGGGCGACGGCAAGACGAAGTCCTTCGTCAAGCAGGTCAACGACCTTGCCGGAGTCGTGAAGCGTGTCCTCATCGTCGGCTCCGAGTTTTCGGATGAGACGAAGCGCGCCGCCCGCAACTGCCAGTCGGCCCTTCTCATCTCGGCCAACGAGGTGAACACCGAACAACTTCTCCATTACAGCAAGATCGTTGTCGTGGAGTCGGCTCTCGAAACCCTCGCCGCCCGCACGGGCAACTGAATCCGGGGAAAGGAATCCACATGAAAGACATTTTCCAAGTCATTGACACGATCCAGCTCAGCGAGAAGGCCACACTCCTCACCGAGACGAACAACGAGTACGTCTTCAAGGTGAATCCGAAGGCCAACAAGCTCGAGATCAAGCAGGCCGTTGAGAAACTCTTCGGGAAAAAGGTCGCCGACGTGCGCACCGCCAACTACGACGGCAAGAAGAAGCGCGAGCGTCGCGCCGACTTCGGCCGCACCAAACACTGGAAAAAGGCCTTTGTCCGTCTGGCCGACGGCGAGACCATTGAATTCGTCTAACCGTCCACTCTTCCACGAGCCATGGCTTTGAAATCCTATCGTCCCATCACGCCGTCGAACCGGTACAAGCTCCTCCCCGATTTCGAGGAGATCACCGCTTCGTCGCCCGAGAAGAGCCTCTGCCGGCCCCTCAAGAAATCCGGCGGGCGCAACAACAACGGGCGCATCACCTGCCGTCACCGCGGGGGTGGTCACAAGCGCAAGTATCGTCTCATCGACTTCAAGCGGAATCGTCGCGATGAAGCGGCCAAGGTTCTCACGATCGAATACGATCCGAATCGCAGTGCCCGCATCGCCCTCGTCGAATATTCCGACGGCCAGCGTTCCTACATCCTCGCCCCCCGTGGTCTCGAGGTGGGGTCCCAGGTCACGGCCGGTGAAAACGCGCCCATCAAGCCGGGTTGCGCCCTGCCTCTTGGCAGCATCCCGAC
>JALRFZ010000366.1 GCA_023253615.1 Verrucomicrobiales bacterium
GCCCCACCCGCCCACGTGAGCCCCTACACCTCCATCGTCCGCCCGCTACTCTTCCGCCTCGACGCGGAGCGGGCGCATCATTGGACGGTGGAGGTCTGCCACTGGCTCGGCCGCGTGCCCGGCGTGCCACGGATCGCGAGGGCGCTCCATGAAAGCCACGAGCCACGCTTGCGCACCGAAGTCGCCGGTCTCTCCTTCGAAAATCCGATCGGCCTCGCCGCCGGCTGGGACAAAAGCGGCCGTGCCTTGCGCATGACGGAATCCCTCGGTTTCGGCTTCGCGGAGATCGGCTCCGTCTCGGCCCGACCTTCCTCGGGAAACCCGAAGCCGCGCCTCTTCCGTCTCCCCGAAGACCGCGCCATCATCGTGAACTACGGGCTGCCCAACGACGGTGCCGAGGTCGTCGCGGAACGGCTCGCCGCCCATCACGCGCGTCAGCCACTCGGCGTCAACATCGTCAAGACGAATGACGGACCCGACGCGCCACCTGCGAGCGACGATGACATCCTCGACGACTACACCCGCAGCGTCGCCCTGCTGCATCGACACGCGGGTTATCTCTCCCTGAACCTGAGCTGTCCCAACGCCAAGGGCGGCAAGGATTTCTTCGCCCAGCCCGGCAGCATCACCCGGCTCCTGGAGCGGATCGGACCGCTCGGCCTCGCCTGCCCGGTCTTCCTGAAGATCGCCCCGCGCGATGCCGAGGCCGAGCATGAGCGGGTCCTCGCCGAGTGCGAGCCCTTCTCCTTCGTCAGCGGTTTCTGTTTCAACCTGCCGCCCGGCAAGCCGGACACGCTCGAGTTCACCACTCCGAGGAAAGACTTCGAGCATCGGCCCGGAGCCGTCGCCGGCAGGCCGGTGGAGTCGCTCATCAACCGCTGCATCGCCGGCCTCCATGCCCGCATGGATCGCCGGCGCTACCACCTCATCGGCACCGGCGGCGTCTTTACCGCCGAGGATGCCTACCGGAAAATCCAACTCGGCGCCTCGCTCGTGCAGCTCTACACCGCGCTCATCTACGAGGGGCCAGGTGTCGTGAAGACGATCTGCCACGGTCTCGCCGGACTGCTCGAGCGCGACGGATTCCCCGATGTCGCGGCCGCCGTAGGCAGTGATCCCACTCTTTCGCCCCGCTCATGAAACGCCTGCTCATCGCCCTGCTCACCCTGTTGCCTCTCGCGCTCTCTGCCGAGGAGACCCGCGTCCTCATCGTGGTCGGTCCGAGCAACCACCCTCCCGGTTCTCACGAAGTCGCGGCGGGCGGCCGGCTGCTCCGGCACTGCGTGGAAAACATGACCAACCTCCCCGGGATCAAATCCGAGCTCGTCGAGGGTTGGCCGGACCAGGGCCAGCGCGACTCCGCCGCGAGCATCGTCTTCATCGGCGATTTCTTTCCACCGAACCGCCTCCCCGATGCCGCGCGGAACCTTGCCGATCTCGAGGCGATGATGCAGCGAGGCTGCGGCATCGTCTGCGTCCATTACGCCACCGGCGTCCACGGCGACGACGTGACCCCCGACGGCGATCACCCGCTGCTGCGCTGGATCGGCGGCTACTTCGCCAACCGCAGTTGCCCGCACCACGTCTCCATCGCGAAAATCTTCCCCGCCGCGACCATCACCCCCGCCGCCGACGGGCATCCCATCCTCCGTGGCTGGGAGGAATTCACCCTGCACGACGAGCCCTACATCAACAACTACTTCGGCCCCGGCAACCGGATGGCGCCCAACGTCACCGCCCTCGCCACCTCTATGCTACCGCCCGAGGAACCCAAGCGCGAGACCGTCGCCTGGTGCATCGAACGTCCCGGCGGCGGCCGCGGTTTCGGCATCGTGATGCCCCATTTCTACAAGAACTGGCGCGAGGAAGACCTGCGCCGCTTCATCCTCAACGGCATCGCCTGGACCGCAGGTCTCGAGGTGCCCGAAGAAGGCGTCCAAACGGCGCCGCCCGATCTCGCGACCTTCGCGCCCGACTCGATCGAGGTGAAGCCCGCTCCCCGCAAACCCTGAGGGGCCTTGACCTACCTTTTCCCTTCCACTCCCCTTCCCCCCCTTTTATGAAAACACGCAGAATCGGCATCATTCTCAACGGCGTCACCGGACGCATGGGCACCAACCAGCACCTCATCCGTTCCATCCTCGCGATCCGCGAGCAGGGCGGGCTGAAGGTCGGCCACGATCTCGTCCTCATGCCCGATCCTATCCTCACCGGGCGCAACCACGACAAACTCGCCGCTCTCGCCGCACGCACCGGGGTGGAACGTTTCACCACCGACATTGATGCCGCTCTCGCCAATCCCGACGACGAGATTTTCTTCGACGCCAGCGGTACCCTCCAGCGCGCCGGTTTCGTCGAAAAGGCGGTCAAAGCCGGCAAGGCGATCTATTGCGAGAAACCCACCGCCGTGGAAACCGCCGAAGCCGTTCGTCTCGCCAACCTCTGCCGCGAGGCCGGAGTAAAAAACGGCGTCGTCCAGGACAAGCTCTGGCTCACCGGGATCCGAAAGCTGAAGCTGCTCATCGACCAGGGTTTCTTCGGCCGCATCCTCTCGGTGCGCGGCGAGTTCGGCTACTGGGTTTTCACCGGTCATGACGCCGACCAGCCCATCCAGCGCCCGAGCTGGAACTACCGCAAGGAAGACGGTGGCGGCATCATCATCGACATGCTCTGCCACTGGCGTTACCTCATCGACCACACCTTCGGTCCGATCAAAAGTGTCTCCTGCCTCGGTGCGGTCCACATCCCCGAGCGCATCGACGAGGCCGGCAAAGCCTACGAGTGCACCGCCGACGACAGTTGCTACGCGACTTTCGAGTTGGAGAACGGTGTCGTCTGCCAGTTCAACAGCTCGTGGGACGTACGGGTGCGCCGCGATGATCTCTTCGTGATGAACGTCGACGGCACCCACGGCTCCGCCGTGGTCGGTCTGCGCAAGTGCTGGGTGCAATCGCTCGGGACAACGCCGAAGCCGGTCTGGAATCCCGACATCCCGCAGCCCATCAATTTCCAGGAAGGCTGGCAGGAGGTTCCCGATGCGACCGTCTACGACAACGCCTTCAAGATCCAGTGGGAGCTCTTCCTCCGCCACGTCGCGCTGGGTGAGCCCTTCCCCTACGATCTGATGGAGGGAGCGAAAGGCGTCCAACTCGCCGAGGCCGGTCTGCAAAGCTGGGCCGAGCGCCACTGGATCGACCTCACCCCCCTCGCGTGACCGTTTACAATTCCTGTCCCGGCCGGGACAAAAATTGTAACACGCCGCACCCCCGCGCTATCTTTACCGGGGGTGGGCGCCGGGCGCGAGCGTGCGGGCGAGGCGCGCGGCCTGCTCGAGGACCTTCCGCCGTTTCTGGCTGACTTCGGGTCCCGGGTAATCCTTCGGATGCAGCACGGCCGGGAGCAACGGGTCCGCGGCGAGGGCCTTGCGCCACGCGGCCAACTCGCGGGCGGTCCAGTCCGCGAGGGCTTCGGCGTCAGCCGCGCCCGCGACCTGCGGAAATTGATCGAGGACCTCCAGCACCGCTTCATAGCCCGCGCCGATCGCCGTGAAATCCCAGGCGGCGAGGACCATGCGGCCATCGACGATTTTGCCTTTGGATGCCGCGAGGAGCAGGAGGAGATGGCTGCATTCGGAATCCTCCTCGGCCAGGATGGCCTCGAGGGAGGCGGGCAGGTGGGTCGAAATCCAGACGCTGCCCTGGAGACATCCGCAACCGGCCCGGGCGAGGGCGCGGTTCAAGAGGCGGCGCTTCGAGCTCTCCACCTCCGGGATATCGAAAAGAAAAAGACGCCACTGCTGATCCCAGGGCGCGGACCAGGCCGACTCGGGATCCCGCCCGCCCGTGGCGGCAATCCGGCCCGCTTCGGTGAGCCGGTGAAGCCGCCGGCCGCTCAGCTCGTCGGTCGTGCTCTCGAGCAACCCCTGGGCTTCCAGCCGGCGGATCTGAGGGAGCAAGCCCTGGTGATAGGCCCAGCCCTCGAAAGAGTCCTCAATGTTTCGGAAGGTCGGCCGCATCGGCTTGTCGGCGAGCCAGAGGAGACGGTGCAGCAGGAGTTCGGTTTTGGCTTTCATACGGCGATCTTGGAGTCACCACTTTACAATTTTTGTCCTGGCCGGGACAAGAATTGTAACCGGGCTGGCGTGCGAAGACCGCGCTTGCCGCATCATGCAGCAACCGGGGAGGGTTGGATCGTGGACCTGACAGGGGCCTCGGCCGAATGGGGCCGCGGGCTCAATCTTCCCGCATGAAGTAGGGCAACTCCGGCGGGGAGGGGTGCGAGGCGAGGAAGGTCTCGACCCAGCCGATGTTGTAATCACCGTTCTTGAAGGCGCTGTTCTCGAGAATGGAGACCTGGAAGGGGATCGTCGTCTTGATGCCGCCGATGACGAATTCGCGGAGCGAACGCAGCATGCGGGCGATCGCGATCTCGCGGGTCGCGCCGGTGACGATGAGCTTGGCGATCATCGAATCGTAGTTCGGCGGGACTTCGTAACCGCTGTAGACGTGCGTGTCGACACGGACACCGCGGCCGCCGGGGGCGTAGAAGAGATTGATCTTGCCGGGGCTGGGCGCGAAATTGTTGTAGGGATCCTCCGCGTTGATGCGGCACTCGATGGAGTGACCGCGCGGCTGGCTGTAGACGACGTGGTCGGAGAGCGGGGCGCCCGCAGCGATGCGGATCTGCTCCTTGATGAGGTCGCAACCGCGCACTTCCTCGGTGATGGGATGCTCCACCTGGATGCGGGTGTTCATCTCCATGAAATAGAAGGCGCCGCTGCGGTCCACCAGGAACTCCACGGTGCCGGCGCCCTCGTAGCCGATGCTGCGGGCCGCCGCCACCGCCGCCTCGCCCATGCGGCGGCGCAGGTCGGGATCGAGGCCCGGACTGGGGGCTTCCTCCAGCA
>JALRFZ010000411.1 GCA_023253615.1 Verrucomicrobiales bacterium
TTTTGACGCCGACCCGATGCACGTGAAGGCCACGCCCGAGCAGATGGGCGTGCCCGTCTTCGACGTCCGCGAAATGGGGCGCTACGTCGCCGCCCATGGCGTGCGCATGGCCATCATCGCCGTGCCGGAATCCGCCGGACAGTCCGTCGCCGATGTCCTCGTCGCCTCCGGCGTGCAGGCCATCCTCAATTTCTCCCCGGCCGTGCTGAACGTGCCCGACGAGGTCATCGTCAATCACGTCGATCTCGCCGCCGAACTCGGCAGCCTCAGCTTCTTCGTCAGCTGACCCGGGCCCATGGCAACGCCGGACGGGATGCTCGTGGAGGTGCCTTTCGACGGGGATTTTTCCCTGGGCGACACGCTCAAGTCCGGCCAGATCTTCCATTGGGAGGCGATCACCTTCGGGGGCATCGACGGCTACGCCGGCTGTATCGGCGACGGACCGCCCGCTTTCGTGACGCAGGATGCCTCCGGTGTCGTCCGCACCCTCGCGCCCGATGCGGGGCGGGTCGGCCGCTATTTCGGGCTCGATCATTCCTCCGCCTCGGTGCGGGCCGCTTTTCCGGCAAACGATCCCGTCCTCGCCGAGGCGATCGCCTTTTGTTCCGGCATCCGCGTCGCCCGTCAGCCGCTCTGGGAATGCCTCGCCACCTTCATCACCTCATCCCTCAAACAGGTCGCGCACATCCGCGCGATGTCCCTGACCCTGCGATCGCGTTTCGGGGAGCGGCACGAATTCGCCGGACACCATTTCCACGCCTACCCGACCCCGGAGGCCCTTGCCGCCGCCGGTGAGGCGGCCTTGCGCGAATGCGGGCTCGGCTATCGGGCGAAGTCCCTCCATCTCGCCGCCCTCGCCGTCTCCACCGGTGCGATCGATCTCGCCGCCGTCGAGGCCGAGCCCTCGCTCGCGCGGGCGAGGGAGCAGCTCCTCGCCCTCCACGGAGTCGGAGACAAGATCGCGAATTGCGCCCTTCTCTTCGGGGCCGGTCATTGGGACGCCTTTCCCATCGACGTCTGGATCGAGCGCATCCTCCGCGATCTTTACCGGAAGCGGGTGAAAGGGGCGAAACTCCAGGCATGGGCCGAAAAACACTTCGGCCCCCATGCCGGCTATGCCCAGCAATACCTCTTTCATTTCGCGAGGAAAACGCTTTAGTTTCGGGCTCGTTTCGATGTCGGAGTCGCAGAAGATGTTTGCCAGTGTCTCGGGGGCGTTTGTCGCCCACCTGATGTTGCTTGTGCTCGTGCTTGTCCTGCCGGAGACGACCTCCGTCGGCTCCTCCGCCACCGTGAAAAAAAGCCGCGAGCGCCCCCGCGAAGTGACCGTGATGATGGGCGACCTCATGGAGCGGCTCGAGCGCGAGCGTCTCGAAAAAAAGCCCGATCCTCCCGAACCCGAGCCACCCCGGCCCGAATCGCGGGCCTTCGTCTCCACCGATCTGAACCGTGCCGAGGCGGAGGCCCCGGAAAACGCGCGTTTCGAATCCGATCGCAACACCACCGCCGCCTCGCGGCTGCGTCCCGACGAAAACCTCCCCCAGGAGAGAGGCTTGCCCACCCTCGCCGGCACGAGCCCGCTGCCGCACCT
Organism: Verrucomicrobiales bacterium; assembly: GCA_023253615.1. Classification (GTDB taxonomy): domain Bacteria; phylum Verrucomicrobiota; class Verrucomicrobiia; order Verrucomicrobiales; family DEV007; genus Arctic95D-9. The sequence continues at coordinate 1,592 of JALRFZ010000411.1, forward strand.
CACCCTCGCCAATCGCGATTACACCGAAGGGCCGATTGAAAACTCGTCGGGCGACGCCGCGTCGGGCGCCGCTGCGTCCGACGCCGCGGCACCCGCTCTCCCGGCTCCGGCGACCGGCGGGATGCCCGCCGCACCGATGCCCGCCGCACGGATGCCCGCCGCACGCAAGGCAGAGACTCTCTCCGCCAGCGAAGAGGGGCCCCGTCCCGAAGGGGCCGCGAGCGACGCCGCCATGGCCGCGATCCCGGGCAACCAGGGAACCGGGAGCGAGGGTGCGACGCGTGAGAAAAGCTACCTTCCGCCCGACCGCGACGTGCCTTCACCCCTGATCCGGGAAGTGCCCGACGGAGCGGACCGGCTCGCCGTCGGCGATGGTTCCGGCCGGGAAGGCAAAGACCCTTCCGACCCTCTTGCCTCGCCGACCCAACAGGGTGCGATGGCCGCCGCGACCGATGGCCTCCGCGAATCCGTCGAAGAAACCACCGGAGAAGAAAACGCCGTCGAAGAAACCGCGCCCTCGCCCGAACGCGAGCCTCCGGCACCCATGACGCGGCCCGCCGACGACGGATTGTTCGCCAAGGGCTTCAGCCCCGAAGAAAGGCAGAACGTCATCAACGGCACTTTCACGCGGACCGGCACCGATGCCGTCGATGCCATCGGCACCCCCATGGGCAAATACAAGAAAGCCGTGCGCGATGCCATCTCCGCGAAGTGGCACCAGTACCGCCAGAAAAACGCCGACTTCGTCACCTGGGGCATCCTGAAGCTCGAGTTCAGCGTCGATGCCCGCGGCAAAGTCCACGACTTGCAGATCACCAAAAACGAGGCGAATGCCATGCTCGCCGAGTTTTCCCTGCGAGCCATCCGCGAAGCCGAGCTGCCGCCCATGCCCGCGGAAGTCGCCGAATCCGTCGGCTCCAAGGGGCTCGTCATCCAATACGACATCATCATCTACTGATCCGCCGCCCGATGCCCGATCCGAGCCTCAACGAACAAGTCTGGAAATTTCTCCTCTCCGGCGGTTTCTTCATGATCCCCATCGGGATCTGCTCCTTTGTCGGCATCGCCGTCTGCATCCACCGCGCCATCACCCTGCGGTGGAAGGCGGTCATCCCGCTCGCGCTCCGGCCCGATCTCGCGAGACTCGGAGAGGTCTTCCGCGAGGGGCGTGCCGCCAGGCTCCTCCTCGATCTCCGCCGCAGCGACAGCCCCATGGGCCGCATCGGGCGCGTCGCCCTCTCCAGCGATTTCAACGACCGCGCCGAGACCGAAAAAGCCGTCGAGGCCACCGCCCGCGAGCAGATCGTGAAACTCGAGAACGGCATGGGCGTGCTCGAGGTCGTCATCACCATCGCGCCGCTGCTCGGTCTGCTCGGCACCGTCTCCGGCCTCGTCGGCGTCTTCGCCACCCTCGGCGACGGAGCCGACCACTCCGATCCCGCCCTCATCGCCGGCGGTATCGCCGAGGCGCTCAACACCACCATCGCCGGGCTCTGCGTCGCCGTCATCATGGTCATCTTCCACTCCTACTTCACCCGCCGGATCGAGCGCATCGCCGCGCGGCTCGAAGTCATCGCCGGCCACCTCCTCCACGAGTATTTCAAAAACGGTGGCTCCACCCTGCACGCGGCTCTCCCCGGCACCGCCGACAGCGAGCCCGGTCCCCCCTCCGTCATCCCTCCGCGACCCGCCGGCGATTCCGTGCGGGAAGCCGGCAAAAGCGATTTTCTCTCGTGAAATTCCACCTCAAGAGACGCCGCAGTCCCTCGGTGCCGATCGTGACCCTGATCGACATCCTCGCCATCCTGCTCATTTTCTTCATCGTCACGACCACCTTCAAGACGAAGGAATCCCTCGTGCAGGTGAATCTGCCGCGCTCCTCCGAGATGGGCGAGGGGACCACCGCCGAGCCCCGTGTTTCCCTCGCTCTCGCGAAGGATGGCAGCATTTCCCTCGGCGACCAGCTCGTGCCCATCGAGAGTCTCAGCACCGCCCTCGAGGAATTCCGCGCTTCCCGCCCCCGGGATCGCCTCGAGCTCAAGGCCGACGAAGGCGCCCCTCTCGGGCTCATGGTCAAAGTCTGGGACGCCGCCACGCGGGCCGGACTGAAGATCGATGATCTGCCCCTCCGCATTCTCATCGAGGAGTAACGGGTCACGGTTCACGGGTCACGGGGAAACCTCATACTCATACTCATACTCATACTCAAAAATCGAACGTCCCTCGCCCCCCCCGTTGAGTAAGAGTATGAGAGGGCTCCTCCGAAAACCTTTCCTGGTTTACCGATTCCCGATCACCGCTTACAGTCCTCCCATTCCCGAGCTCCATGATCCGAAAAATCGTCTTTTATCCCGATCCCGTCCTGCGCCAGGTCGGAGCGCGCGTCGATCCCGTCACCGATGAGATCCGGACACTCGCCGCCGACATGATCGAGACCATGTATGATGCCCACGGCGTCGGGCTCGCCGCTCCGCAGGTGGGCGAATCCGTGCAACTCGCCGTCGTCGATGTCTCCCACGACGAAGAATGTGTCAGCTACCTCCGCGTCAATGGCGAGGAAAAGAGCCTTTCCGACATCTGTCCCCTCGTCTTCATCAATCCGCGCCTCGAATTGCTCGGCCCGAAAGAAGCCGACACCGAGGGCTGCCTCTCCTTTCCCGATCTCCGCGGCGAGATCTCGCGTCCTTCCGAAGTCAAAGCCACCCTCGAAACCCTCGATGGCGAGACGCTCGTCATCGAGACCGACGGTCTCTTCGCCCGCGCCCTGCAGCACGAAGTCGATCACCTCTTCGGACGCCTTTTCATCGATCGCATGAGCAGCGCCCGCAAGCTCGCCATCCGCGGACGCCTCCGCGAGATGCAGGAGCAATACGGCTGAGCCCCTCCGGCCGTTCCGCGGCACCCTGATTCAGAGGCCGCCGTGCGGGACGCCGGCAGGGCGGGGGATCCCGGGGTCAATCGTCGTCTTCGTCTCCGTCCTCGTCGTCGAAGTCGTCGTCGAAATCCTCGTCTTCGTCGAATTCGGGATCCTCGTCCTCGTCGTCCGCGTCTTCGAGATCTTCATCCAGATCATCGAAATCATCGTCCGCGTCGGCCTCGCCGTCCGGCGGGAAATTGCGCGGCGAATAGCCCAGGGCCACCGCGAGCTCGCCCTTCGTCTGGAAGGGGCCTTCGATCACGCCGCCCGCCGTCGTCGCCCAGTAGCCGCCGAGGTCCGATTCCGGGTCGCTGAAAACGACGAGACCTTCATCGGGGGCGCGGTATTCCACCTCGAGCCAGTCGTTCGAGCTGTCGAAATACTGTTGGAACCACTCGTCGTTGCAGACATCGCCGTCTTCGGCGTACTGTTCGAAATAGGCTTGGCGGAATTCTTCTGGGGTCATGGAAGGGGAGGAGGATCGGATCAGGAGGTGGAGGGTGGGTTTTGCCAAAGGGCGCGGAAACGTACAAAAAGCCGCCGCGCAATCAAGAGGCTTCTCACGCGAGATTGCGCGGCGCGAGCCACCACCCGCCCTTCGCGAATCCGCCGCAGCAACCCCTTCCGCATCCGGAGACACGAAAACCCGCCCCCGCGAATTTCCCGCAATTTTCCCTTGAATTCTCCCCCCTTCGCAGCCAAATTCGGCTCCCTTCGCGGAGTCCCCCGGGTTTCAGCGGAGTTTTCTTTCAATTCCTCTGTAGCTCAGCGGTAGAGCGGGTGGCTGTTAACCACTAGGTCGTTGGTTCGATCCCAACCGGAGGAGCTTTCCCGCCAACAGGTCTTTCGGCGGGGAAAGACGGACAAGTTACTCTCAGAACGTTCCGTATCGTCGGCTTCCTGACTTGCTGCGGGAAACGTGGTGCCGTGCGCTTTGGAAGGGAAAGTTTCTTGAAATCAGGGGGGTATAATTTCCATAATGCCAGTCCCGCCCGCATTTCTCCTGCCCGAGTCTGGCAAAGTGGAGCGGTCCCGGGTTATTGAATGGGATGCTGCCAAGGGATCGTTCCGCCGCGGCTTTTCGCTGACCGTGATCCTGCACGAAGCACTCGCGCTGGATTTCCTCCTCGGCTGGCACGCAGGTCGGGGGCTTTTCGATTTTGTTCTGAATTCCCTTTCACGATCACCGGTATGAATTCCGCCGCATCCGTTTCA
>JALRFZ010000462.1 GCA_023253615.1 Verrucomicrobiales bacterium
CGAGGAGGTGCAGCGCCAGGTCGCCGAGGGCAAGGCCCACGAGGATGACATTCCCGACGTGAAGGAGGAGAGCTTCCGCTATCCCGGACCGAAACCGCGGACGCGGGAAAGCGCCATCATCAGCCTCGCCGATTCCGTCGAGAGCGCTTCGCGCAGCCTGCAGAAACCGACGCCGAAAAAGATCGACGAGCTCATCGACGACATCTTCAAGGATCGTCTCAACGACGGTCAGCTCGATGATGCCGCGCTCACCCTCGCCGACCTCGCCACGATCAAGAACAGCTTTGCCACGACGCTGCGTTCGATGATGCACAGCCGCATCGAGTATCCGAAGCTCGACGATGCGGAAAAGGCGTCCAAATCCAAACCGAAAACGCGCAAGCTCGTGCCGCCCGGCACGGCCGTCGGCACGGCCGTCGGCAAGGGGGGGGCGGAAAACGGATCGGCGGGATCATGAGCCGTGCCGGTGTGCCCCAGGTGGAGATCTATCCCCACACCGATTGCGAGGGGATCGATCTCGGACTGCTCGCCGCGCAAGTCGCCGGGGCCGTGCCCTTTTGCCTGGATTCGCGGGGCGGCGAGGACCCGGTCCTGCCGGAATTGACCGAGGTGGAGGTGAGTCTCGTCGACGATGCCACCATCGCGGACGTCCACGGGGAATTCATGGACGATCCGACCCCGACCGACGTCATCACCTTCCACCATGGCGAGATTCTCGTCAGTATCGACACCGCGAGGCGCGAGGGGCCGGGGCACGGAAATACGGCCGCGGATGAGACTTTGCTTTACATCATCCATGGTTTGCTCCATCTCAATGGGCATACCGATCTCCGGGAGCCGGATCGGACCGCGATGCGCCGGGCGCAGGAAACCATCCTCGACCGCGTGCGGCGTCCGCTGGCGGACCCGTCCTCGGCAGACAACCGCTAACCCGACTACATCATGGAATGGTATTACTCGAACAACGGTCAACAGGCCGGCCCCGTCTCCCAGGATCAACTCGCCGAGCTTTATCGAAATGGAACGGTGAAGCCCAATGACCTCGTCTGGAACGAGACGATGACCGAGTGGACCCCGATGGGGTCGGTCGACGCCTTTGCCGCGGATGCTCCCGCGCCACCCCTGGCCGCGGCCCCCGCGCCTACCGAAGCCCCTCCGACCCTCTCGGCGGCACCCCCGCTCTCCGCGGCCGCGGCGCCAATGTCGGCATCGTCTTCTCCCTACCATGCCTCGTCGGGAATCAGCGAACCACCGACCTACCTCTGGCAATCCATCGTCGTGATGCTGCTCTGCTGTCTGCCGCTGGGGATTCCGGCGCTGATTTTCGCCACCAAGGTGAAGCCTGCCTTCGCATCGGGCGATTATGCCGCCGCGCAGGAAGCCTCGAAGAAGGCGAAGCTCTTCTGCATCCTGTCGCTCGTGATCGGGCTCATCGTGCAGGTCATCTACATCGGCATCAACATTGCCGTCGTGATGAGCGGAGCGGCGCAGTCAGGCAATCTATGAGATCGGTCCGGGCCCGCTGGACCGCCACGGCGGTGGCGGTCTCGGTGCTCGTTGGTCTCGCGCTTTGGTTGCGTTCGGCGGATCTCTCGGCGCCACCCCGCTTCCTTCCCCGGTGCGCCTTTTTCGAGGTGATGGGGAGGTATTGCCCGGGGTGCGGCAATACCCGCGCCGCCCACGCCCTCCTCCATGGCGATGTCGTGGGGGCTTTCGGCCAGAATGCTTTTACGGTTTTGGCCCTGCCGTTTCTCGCGCTCTTCGCCTGGCGGGCCTGGCGGGTATGGATCGCGCCGGGGCGTCCCGTCGAAAAAACCTGGAAGCCGCGGCAGTGGCAGGTCGTCACTGTCGTCACCGCCTTTTTCGCTTTCACCTTCCTCCGCAATCTCCCGTGGGAACCCTTCCGTTGGCTCGCACCTGATCCACCGGAAGTCAGGGAGTCCCCGGCGTCCGCAGCGCCTGCCACGCCTTCCCGAGATGCTCCGCCACCAGCGGCGCGGTGACCGTTTCCTCGGCGACGTCCAGATCCCGCCGCGCGATCTCCGCCGCCCGCCCGAGAAGCCAGCTCCCCAGGCAGGCCGCATCGTGAAGCGCGATCCCTTGTCCGGCGAGGGCGGCACAGAGACCGGTGAGAACGTCGCCCATGCCGCCCGAGGCCATTCCGGGATGACCGGTGGTGTTGAATTCGAGGGGCCGATCCGGCGAGGCGATCACCGTGCGCGCTCCCTTCAGCAGCAGGGACAGGCCATGCTCATCGGCGAAA
>JALRFZ010000475.1 GCA_023253615.1 Verrucomicrobiales bacterium
CTACACCGGCGTGATCGGTTGTTTCGGTTTCAACGGCGAAAGCCGCTTCAACATCGCCATCCGCACCCTCGTCGCCGAAAACGACGAACTGCATTTCCACGTCGGGGCCGGCATCGTCGCGGATTCCGTGTCCATGAAGGAATGGGAGGAGACCCTGCACAAGGCGGCGGGGATTTTGCAGGCTTGCGGGTGAATTTCCAAGCTCGGAGTCCCCGCCACGGTTTCAACCCGTCAAACAGCCGAAGGACGAACACGGAATCGGGAACCGATCCTCCGGAACGGCGCATACCTCCGGTTTCCGATGGGAGCGGGCAAGGAGCAAGCGCAACCGGGAAGTGGAGTTTTGTTTCATCGCGAAGAATCGCAGGAGGTACGGAACCCAATTCGCGGGCAAGCGAATGAAGACCGTGGTCCGCTGCCACGATGCCCTTCGGAGCGGCAACCCTTGCTTGACTTTTCTCCCGGGATGAGGCCACTTTCCACGGGGTGGCGCGGATCCGTTGATTGCCCCGCCCCTGCGGCGCGAAAGGACCCGGACTCCCAGACGGGCATCCCGCTCGACATGAACCCATGAATTTGAAAACAAACCAGGCACTGACGAGAGACCCCGGGGAAATCATGGCAGCCGCGTTCCGTTCGTTTGCCGGAAACGCAATTTCCGATATCCAGGTGCGGTCCGGAACACCGGCATATTGCCACACGAAAAAGGGTCTTGAAATCCTCGACGAACTCGGCCCGATCTCTTCCGCCGAGGTGATGAAGCTGATCGGTTTTCTTTATTCGCGACAAGAGGAGGACGACTCCGGGGAAACCGGAAATCTTCAGGGAACAGAGGCCTTCGAGGAGCGTTTCCGACGTGATAAGGTGGTCGATTTCAGCAGCGAAGGCTTCCCTTTGCCTGACGGGACGTTCTCCGGTCGCATGCGCGTGCAGGCCCATCTCAGCACCCGGGGGCCGGGGATTACCTGCCGCATCCTGAGCGACCGGATCGCGGATCTTGGCCAACTTGGAATTGCTCCGGATACGGTCCATTCCCTGCGTGGGTTCATGGTTCGCCGCCAGGGCTTCGGTCTTGTCACCGGACAAACCGGCTCAGGGAAGTCGACAACCCTCGCCGCCATCCTGGATTGGTTGAGACGGAATCATCCGCGTCACATCGTGACGGTGGAGGATCCCATCGAATACCGGTATTCCCGGTATCTTCCGGATGACGGGTCGGGTCGGGAGATCGCCTCGCCCGGCTTTGTTACCCAGCAGGAGGTCGGCAAGCATGTTGCCACCTACCATCAGGGGCTCAAAGATGCGCTCCGCAAGGCCCCGCACGTCATCCTTCTTGGTGAAATCCGTGACCGGCAAACGATGGAGATTGCCATCGAAGCCGCCCAGACGGGTCATGTGGTGATTTCGACTTTGCACACCAACGGTGCCGTCAAAACGCTCAGCCGGATTCTCGAATTCTTCCCCCAGGACCAACACCGCTCTCTTCTCGGGCGGCTCTCGGAAATCCTGATGTTCGTTCTCTCCCAAGGTCTCATTCCCACGGGAGAGAGCAGGGTGCTCAACTACGAATTTCTTCAGAATACGAGCAGTGCCGTGCGCTCCGGCATCGCCGGTTACAGCGGTTCTTCGAAAGCCCTGGAAGACGTTCTCAAGCACAGTGGAAACATCGAGTGGGACCGCAATCTGAGCCATCTCCTCCAAGCGGGGCGGATTTCCCATCAGTCCTACCTCATGAATCGGATGAACGAGGACGAGAGCGAGCACATGCTTTTCACCTCCTGACGCCCCCCCAAGGATTTTTCACGGCCTTTTCATTTGAAAGAGTTCCTTTGAACCATTCGGACGGGGATCGAGGGGTTGAGGCCCGCTTCCTCGAATCGTTGGGGTCATCTCAGCTCCGGCACGACGAGGGCCTTCAGGTCGATCAGCGCGCATCGAAGCACCGTGAGGTTGCCGTTGAGCTCGAGGTTCCTTTACCGGGTGCGGTCCTCCTTGAAGAGCGCGTCGCGAACTCAGCGGTTTTGGATCTCGCAGCCTCCCCAGTGGCCGCGGATGAGGCCCGCGAAGCGCTCCGCGCCCCAGGGAGGCAGGCTGCTGAGGTAATGGTAGACGCTCGCCTCGGACCCGCCGCCGCGCTTCGACTCGCTTCGCTTGCGGAGGGTCACCAGGATGCGCACCTGCGGCAGCCCGCAGCCCATCGGCTCGATGGGGCGCACCTCGTGGCGGCGGCACTCCACCCGCCCGTGCACGGCCTCGGCTACGTCACACGAAAAAAGGTGGGGACGGGCCCTTCGGCTCGCTCCACCACCATCTGCATGCTATCGCGCTCACCGGGCAGCGCGTCCCCGGTGACGGTGGCGCCCCGCAGGTCGATGCTGCGGTAGAGCCTCTTGGCCGCGGTGATCCCCCCCGACCTTGGACTCCTCGCTCTTGGGCTGCTCGGAGGCGATGGCAACCGCCACCGGAGCGCCACTCTTGTGCTCGCTGAAGGTGAGGAGAAGGGCGCGCTCGGGGGGCTCTGCTCATTGCAGCCCGCCCGCCATTCCGGGGTAGCTCCATGCCGCAGAGCGCAGATCGGGCCTCGCGAAAGAGCGGCGGTTCCGCACGACCAGGCCAAGGCGCTCGGCCCGCTGGCGGCGGGTCCATCCGATCCATCCATCGCGGTCGAGGAGCTTCATGGCCTCCGGTCCCAGACCAAAAGCGCCGCCCACCGGCCCCGGTAGGAACGATCTCTACAAGCTGGCGGCCCACGCGGCGGCCCCGCCCGAGATCGTGCTCGTCGTCAAGCAGGGCGGCCACCCGTTCCATCTCGTCGGGAAGACTGGGCCGCACTTCCAACTCGTCGAGAACCGCCGGGGCGGGCTCTTGCCCGCTACACGCTACCGTCCCGGGTGATTCGGTCGAGGCATTCGCCGAGACTGTCAGACCCGAAAGAACCGGCTTTGTCCAGCCCGCATTCCTCATGCCCCTTCTGCTGCGACTTGCTGCGGCCCGCCCCCGCTTCGTTCCACCCCGGATTTCCCTTGGACGGTGTGTTCTCATACAGCTCGGCGGGAACCGCTCGGCGGGAAATCCGTGCCGCACCTTGCGGGAACTGCTCCTCGCGGCGTCTCGCGACGAAGGGGGATGAGAAATGCGGGCTGGGCTTTTGTCGCCATCGTCCGTTCTTCCCGGGGGCGGGAGCGAAACCGAAAAGGCGTGAAGGATTTTTGGAGACTCGGCTTTTTTTTCTTTCAAAAGCGGTTCGTTTCGGAGATAATCTTCCAGAATGAAAATTACACCTAAGCGCAAAAACGAGTCCGGGCTGACCCTCATTGAAATCACCGTTGTCATCGCGGTCCTACTGGGATTGATCGCGGTGCTTTTCATCGGGGTGCAGAATTATCGCGAGGCGACGAACAAGTCCCGTTGCATCATGCAGATCTCCGCCGTGCAGAAGGCGGTCCGTTCCCATCAAAACCTCAATGACGTGGCGACGGGTGCCTCTCTCACGCAAACCGATCTCGTGGGCACCGGCAAGCTGATCGCGTCGGCCCCGGTCTGTCCTTCGGGAGGAACCTACACCTGGCTCGGCACTGCTCCCGCGATCGGGACCGCCTACCTGACGTGCAGCACCTCTGGCCACGTACCGGCCGACACTTCCGGCTGGTAATACTTCGCGCCGGGAGGGCTTGCGTCGGATCGGTGACCGTCTCTCCTTGATTCGCCCGGCCGGATTCTTATGGCCTTCGCCGTTTGTTGCCAACTGGTATGGAACACGGGTAGGTCTCCTTCCCCCATCGGACGGAGTTTCGGAATTCATGGAGCATCTTCCGATCAACAGTTCTCTCCGTTCCCTGTACGGGCAGGCGAGGATTCTCGCAAGTCCCCTACGTGGGCATTTGGGCAACCGGGGATGGTTCCTGAGAGCCGACCAGCAGGCTCTCCAGTGGCATCTTTTTGTTTCGGGAAACCTCGTTGTCTCAAAAATCCGGACTCTGGCGTCGGACCGTTGGCTGGAC
>JALRFZ010000514.1 GCA_023253615.1 Verrucomicrobiales bacterium
GACAGCTTCGGCCGGCTCGGGTCCTTCATGGCGGGGCTGCGCGAGTCGGGGATGTTCGACGACGCGAGCCCCCTCGTCGAGGGTTACTCCGTCAGTGACGCGGTCCGCTTCGACGAGGCATGGGACCGCACTGGTCGAGGGAGGAGGCGAAGGCGACGAGGCCGTAACGCGAGACGCGGCCGTAGGTGGGCTTCAGTCCGACGATGCCGCAATGCGAGGCAGGCTGGCGGATCGAGCCGCCGGTGTCGGTGCCGAGGGCGGCGATGGCGGTGTGGGCGGCGACGACGGCGGCTGAGCCTCCGGAGGAACCGCCCGGGATGCGATCGGGATCGTGGGGGTTGCGGCAGGGTTTGATCCCCGAATTCTCATTCGAGGAACCCATTGCAAATTCGTCCATGTTCGTCCGGCCGAAGGGAATCGCCCCGGCCTCGCGGAGCTTGCGGACGACGGTGGCGTCGTAGGGCGAGGTGTATTTCCCATGGAGGATCTGCGAGGCGCAGGAACAAGGGTGTCCCTTCACGTTGATGAGATCCTTGATCGCGATCGGCACGCCGCCGAGGGGCTTGGAAAGATCGGCGGACTTCGCGTCGGCGAGGGCGAGCTCGAGATCGTGCGAGAGGTAACCTCCGATGACCGGGTCGCGCGAGTCGATCTCCGCGGCGAGGGCGGTGAGGACGTCGGCAGGGGTGAGGTCGCCCGAAGCGTAGGCGGCACGGAGTCCGGAAAGGGTGAGGGTCGCGGGATTCACGGCGGGCGTGGAGTGGTGGAGTCGGGGAGTGATGCGGGCGGGAAGATTCGTTGATTCTGCTTCGTGGCCTGCGGGAGAGTTGGCAAGTTGAAATATGCCTTACAATCAGGGTTGGCGCGGTTTAGTCCCCGTCGGGCTCGCGACAAATCAGGGAAGTTGTCGTGCAGTCGTCAGCTGGCGAATCCACCTCTACCGTGTCCATGGAGTCGATCTGTCGAAGGGCCCGGACCATGGCGATGACGTCGAATCCGTAAGCGGAAGCGAATTCCGTCTTGGCACGCCGCAGCTCGGAAATCACGGGATCTGCGGCAACCGTTGAAACGTCAAGTGTCTTCATCGTATTGAATCAACTCCTCCGGACTGCACATTACAGGCAATTGGAATCCCGCATTGGCCACCACTGTTCGCAGACGATCCCTCGTGTAGGGATTCGCAATATGCTTGAAATTCCACGTGACAAGGTAGTTCATCCGATGCACCGAGGCCACCGCAATATGAATCGCATCGGACGCTGCCTTCTCCGGGATCAATCCCGACCAAATCAGAGTTTGTGCCAGGGTGCCCACTTCATCCGTCATCGCCAATCGCGGAAGGCGGGACAAAATTGCCCGTCTCTGCCCAGCCATTTCGGGGTCGCCCAGCATTGCCTCCTGCAGGACTTCCTGTGAAGTAAACAACGCGAATCCGGAACACCCGCCATCCCACCAGGCGCGGGTACAGGCTTGCCTTGATGCCTGGATCACGTTCATCGAAGGGCGTGCCACGTAGTAGCTCGGAATCGTGGTTTCGATGTAGGCGTCCGCCATGGAGGGAAATCAGGTGTGAAGCAGAACAGGTCTGACGTATCTTCAAAATCCACCCAACTCCGGAGATAGTCTCCCACAGGGTGAAGGCGGGGACCGGAGAGGGTTCACTCCACGACCTTGGGAAGACGGAACTGATCCTGGGCGACGAGGGGGGCGTTGGAAAGGGCTTCCTCGCGGGTGAGACCTCCGCCGGTGGCGACATCCTCGCGGACGACGTCGTAGACCGCCGCGGCATGCGCGGTGGGTTCGATGCCGCTCACGTCGATGGCGTTGAGCTGCTCGACGTAGTGCAGGATCTGATCGACCTGGGCCTGGTAGCGGCCGGCTTCTTCTTCGGTGAGTTCGAGGCGCGCGAGGGCTGCGACTTGGCGGATATTCATCGTGCGGGATGACTATCACAGAACACAGCCGGAGTCCTTCCATTTTTCATGGAAGGCCCGGTAAACCTTCGGGGAAATCTCCGAGGGTTTGATCTCGCTGCGGCCGCCCCAGAACACGTTCGTGTAGAGCAGCGGAATGCCGACCGAAGCGAGATGGGCATCGATCGCGGCTTTGTGTTCCAGCACTTTGTCCCGCTCGGTCCCGTGGACCACGCCCATGATGTTCACTCCACCGAAGCGGGGGCCGCCCTCGCGCCAGTAGCAGTGGGTCATGATGGTGTGGCGTCCGACTTCGGCTCCGGCCTGGGGTTGCATGCCTTCGGGCACTTTCCAGTGAAAGAGGGCGTTGAAACGGGTCACCCGCTGGCCGCTTTGGCTCGGTTTGACGTGCTCCAGGAAAGTGGAAAAACGACCGATCGCCTTCTTGCGATCCAGGGTTTCCGCGATCTGATAGAAGCGTTCGCGGTCAAAGCCGATCGCGTCGGCGCGGGGACCCCAGGGATCTTCGCAGATTTCGTCGGGGGTGAGTTCTTCCTTGATCGCGAGGAGGACCTCCCACTCGTCGGCATCGAGTTCGACGGGGTTCGTGGTTGTCATCACGGCGGGCGCATCGGACTTGGCACCGGGCTCCATCGATTTGCGACGGACGTGGCCGACCCCGAGGGCGAAGATGCCGTTGGCGGGCATGAGGACGAACTCATGGGCCCCGGTGATGCGGCGGAGGACTTCGGCGTGCTCTTCGAGGGATTCTCCCTGCGGCACTTTGAGAGTGGTCCAGAGTTTGTAATCGCTGCCGGAGATCTCGCGATCGGTCGAGCGGGTCACGACGTGTCCCGAAAACGGATCCTCGCGGAACATGAAGTCGAAGGTGGCGTCGAGCTTGTTCGGATCGACTTTCCAGGCACAGAGAGCCCCGTGGGCGAGTTTGGTCGCGAGGAGGGTCTGGCGGACGCGGCGGATGACCCCGGCCTCGACCATCGCGCGGATGCGCTCGAGCACCGTCTCCAGCGGGACGCCGGACTTTTCCGCGATGTGTTGGAAAGGATAACGCTGGAATCCCTCGACGAGGTCTTCGGAGACTTCGAGGATCCGGGTGTTGATCGGATCGTCGTGTTCGGTGGGGATGGGGGAGAGGGTTTCGGCGCTCATGAAAGGCGGGAACTTAGGCATGGGCGTCGATTCCGGCAAGTTTGAGTTGGCCAAACGACCTCTTTCGGCCAATTTGCGCGCAATGGAGGTAGTGACAATCGATTTGGAATTCCAAGGGGGAACGGGCGGGATCGCCGCTTATCTCGTGATGGGAAGAGGGGGGGCGTTTCTCATTGAGACGGGTCCCGAGTCGACTCTTGATCGTCTCGTCGCAGGCTTGGCTGCGCATGGATTGTCACCCGAGGATCTCCAGGCAGTGCTCGTCACCCACATCCATCTTGATCATGCCGGTGCGGCGGGTTGGTTCGCGGCCCGAGGAGTGGATGTCCACGTCCACACCCGGGGAGCGCGTCACCTCATCGATCCGGGTCGCCTCCTCGAAAGTGCCCGCGGCGTCTACGGAGATCGCTTCGATGCGCTCTGGGGCGGCCTCACCCCGGCGCCGGCCGAGCGGGTGAAGGCGATCGCCGACGGGGAATCGGTCGAGCTCGCGGGGCTGCGCATCACCGCGCACGACACGCCGGGCCATGCCTTCCACCACCATGCTTTTGAGATCGAAGGCATCCTTTTCACCGGCGATGCCGCGGGCGCACGCCTCGGACGCAGCCCCTACCTTTCCGTGACCTCGGCTCCGCCGCAGTTTCACCTCGAACACACCCTCGCCAGCCTCGACAAACTCGCGTCGCTCGCGCCCGACCGGCTTTTCCTGACGCATTTCGGAGAGGTGGGGTCGCCGTCGGATCACCTCGCCGCCTACCGCGAATCGGTCGAACTGAATGCGGAATTCATCCGCCAGCGGGTGCGCGAGGGTTATACGGGCGAGGCGCTCGGGATCGCCTACGAGGCCTTCCAGCTCGAGCAAGCCTACCGGCTGGGGATGGATCCGCTCCTTTGGCCCGATTACCAGGCCATCAACGGCACGGAAATGTGCGCCGAGGGGATGCGGATGTTCTGGGAAGGGCGGTTTGTGGAGGAGAAGGGGAACTGAGTTCTTCCCGCCCCATCGACCCTGCCAAGGCCGGAGACTTGTGTTGCCTTTCGTGCGGGGCATGGCTAGATTGCCGAAACCCGACGCCATGAACCGCCTGCCACGCTTTCTTTTCGCGTCTCTCGTCGCCGTCCCGGCCTTCGCGGTGGGGAGTCTCGGTGCGCAGGACGCGGAGAAGTCCGAACCCGCCGCCGGGAAACCGGCCGCCCCGGCGTCCGAGCCGGCCACTCCGGAGACGCTCTCGGGCCGTCCTCTCGCCTACAACGACCTCGCCCGGCTGCCTTATCAGCAGCTCCTCCGCATCGCCCAGAGCGACGCGCTGGCCAAGGCGGATGCCAAGAGCTACAAGCTCCGCATCCAGAGCC
>JALRFZ010000585.1 GCA_023253615.1 Verrucomicrobiales bacterium
GGCCCATCTTTTCCAGATCCGGCTTTCCGATGTAGGGCGCACAGCCGTTGTCGGCGGTGAAAACGACGAGGGTGTTCCCCGCCGCGCCGCTTTGCTCGAGCGCCTCGAGAACGCGGCCGATCACGGCGTCGGTTTCCATGACGAAATCGGCGTAGGCATTGAGTCCGCTCTTGCCCTTCCACTCTTCGTTCACCGAGAGCGGGGTGTGCGGCGAGGTGAGCGGCAGGAAGAGAAGAAAGGGCGCGTCTCCCGCGGCGGCTTCCTCGATGAAAGCAGCCGCGCGATCACCAAGCGCGGGGAGAATGGGCTCGAGCGTCCAGTCGGCGAGGGCAGGCCCCTGGTTGCTGGCCTGGTTGTTTCCCATGAGCTTGCTGTCGAGAAACTCGGAGGGAATGCCGACGGTGCGGTCGTTCTCGATGAAGCAGAAGGGCGGCCAGTTCGGCACATCGGTGCCGAAATAGAGATCGAAGCCGCGCGTCACCGGGCCGCCTCCGATGGCTTGGGAAAAGACCTCGCGCCACACCGCGCGATGGCCCTCGGTGGCGGCGGCGTCGCCTTTCGGCTTTTCCTTGAAGAGAGCGGCGCGATCCGCCGGGATGGGCCAGTCCCAGCCGAGATGCCATTTGCCGATGCACGCGGTGCGGTAGCCGTGTTGTTTCGCCAGGGTCCCGATCGTCATCCGATCCGGCGCGATGAGCGGTCCGCCCCAGAGGCCGACGATGCCGCTCTGGAGTCTCGTCCGCCAGTGGTAGCGGCCGGTTAGCAGGGTGTATCGCGAAGGCGAACACACGCCCGAGGAGGAATGCCCGTCGGTGAAGCGCATCCCCTCGGCGGCGAGACGGTCGAGGTTTGGCGTGGGAATCTTGCCGCGATCGGGGTTGTAGCACCGCACATCGCCATAGCCGAGGTCGTCGGCGTAGAGGACGAGGAGGTTGGGCTTTTCGCCCGCCATCGCTTCCGCTTCGAGTCCACTCAACAGAAAAAGCATTGCGGAGAAAAGGATCGAGGTCGTGTATTTCATCGCTTGGGGACTGGTCAATTGTTTGAAGGAAGTGTTAAATCGATGACGGCGAAGTGCTGCGCCGGGCGACCTTCGTGGCAATGAAGCGATCACCGGACGCGGGAGTCCGAATCGAGCGGTTGATTCTGTGAATCACGGGGATCGACCACGGTGAGCCGCTGATCACCAATGACACGACGAAGGTCGGGGAGATCGTAAACCCGCAGAGCGCCATGCACGGTGTTCAAAAGCATCGCCCCGCAGCCCTGTCGGTCCCCGACAACGGAGGCCCAGTTGTCCAACGTCTGGCGCAACTCGACTTGGGCGAAAAGTTCGTGCTCAAGAGCGCCCGCGTGCAACACCGCCGGGCCGGCGTGGCCGACGCCGATGACCCGGATTCGATTCCTCGTTTCGCCCTCGGTTTCATAGGTGCGCAACCAGCGTGCGGCGGCGAAGACATCCTCGGTCCACATGCCGAGGAAGGATTTCTCCAGCAGATAGGCGAGGAACCACTGCTGCCAATCCGTCTTCGCCGGCATGCCCGTGTGGGTCACGGGAATGAGATCGTGCAACTCCCCCAGTCCGCGCAGATCCACCGCGACGACGATGGTGCCAGCCCGGGCGAGCTTCTCAAACTCGCCGCCGGGCTCGAACGCGCGTTGTTTGCCTTCGCCATCGAAATAGAGAACCGCCTGACCACTGCGCTGAGCCGGGAGCATGACCAGCGCGGGGAGCAGGATGCCGTCCTCATACGAGAGCGTGAGTTTTCGCAATTCATACCCGTCCCCGGGGATGCTGGAGATTTGCTCCGCTTTCGTCTTCGGCAGCAGCGCCGTGCGGCGGATGCCCGCGAGTTCGCGCGCGCGATCGAGCAGTTCCTGTCGAGGGGTATCCGTCCAACGTTTCGCGCGCTCTTCGGCCAGCGTCTTTTCCATGTCGGCGTTGATCTCAAACACGGTCCTCTCGCCAGGCAGATCGAGTACCTGGCCGCTGTCGGTAACGAGAAAATCCGGACTCGAGAGCACCTCGAACGCCGGCTCCGGGACATGGCCGTCGCGCCCCTTCAGCCAGCGATTCATCCAGTTCACCGCGCCCTCGCGGAGCTGAAGATGAAAACCGTGCGGCTCGTCAGTCTCCACCAGATCGACCCGCTCCGGGTGATCCAACCGGGCAAAAAACCGCTTCGCCTCGCGGAACGTCTGCCAAGCGCCATCGATGCGGAAACTGTCGCGCGTGGCCACGCACATCAGCGTCGGCTTCGGCGCGCGCATCATCAGGAATTCCGCGTGGGTCATGCCGAAGGCCACCTGTCCAAAGATGTTCTGCTCCGCATCCTGCGGCCCATTCACGTGAAGCAGGCTGCGCATGGAAGTGAGGTAGCAACTTGGCGCGGCGGCAACGATGCGGTCATCCAGCGCCATCAGGTAGCTCGTCAGCGTACCGCCGCCGGAGTTTCCCGTGCATCCGATCCGCTCCGGATCCACCTCCGGCCTGCCTGCGAGATAGTCCAGAGCCCTCATGCCGTCCCAAATGCGGAACTGCGCGAAACTCGTGCCGAGCGGGATGCAGCTCACGCCGAGCACGGTATGGTTCGGGCCGGTCGTCTTGCCGGTGGGCAGGCGCACCTGATGCCGCTCGCCCTGGCCGAGCGGGTCGTAGCAGAACGCGACCATTCCCTGCTTCGCCAGGGCGATGCAGACTCGCTGATATTTTTCCTCGCCCTTGCCGATGCCGCTGTGTCCACACGGCACGAGCACACCGGGAAACGGCCCCGACCCCGGAGGCAGAAACAACAAGCCGGTCACGTGAAATCCGGGGCGGCTCGCAAAGAT
Organism: Verrucomicrobiales bacterium; assembly: GCA_023253615.1. Classification (GTDB taxonomy): domain Bacteria; phylum Verrucomicrobiota; class Verrucomicrobiia; order Verrucomicrobiales; family DEV007; genus Arctic95D-9. The sequence goes on from JALRFZ010000585.1 coordinate 2,833, forward strand.
CACCTTTTCCACACGGTAGCCGTCGCGCTCCAGTATGCCGGTCGTGCGCGACTCCAGCGGCGCGCGCTCGGGAAAGCCGCCGAGGCGTTCGATCAAGAACGCCCGCATCTTCTCCTGATAAGCCCTCGCCTCGTCCGCGGTCTTGATCTTCTCGAAGGACTTTTCCCGGGCATCGAGAGCCGCATCGGCCTGCTTCAGGAGGTATCGATGCAGCATGAGGGACTTGGGTCCCCCGTTCAATTCGGCGGGAAGGACCTGGAGATCTTCCTGAGCCCAGGATCGGATGCCGGCGAACAGAAGGAGTGCGAAGAACGTGGAGGTGGCTCTCATGGCAGGATTCAGTCGAGCTTACTATCAGATTCACCTCCTCGCGAAAAGGTCCACGTTCCGGTCTCCCCCCTATGGGCGGGGGAATTTTGGTCTACGCTTCGAGGCGGTGCCCATCCAACTCATCGCTTCTGAAATGGGACCAGAAACTCTCCCAAACGCTTTTGCAGCACCCCCACATCCACGCGCTGCACGGGAACCCCATCGCGCTTCGCCATCGCGGCGGCGGTCCCGGCGGCCTCGCCGAGCATCATCCAGGTCGGCTCGACGCGGAGCGAGTTGAAGGCGACGCGCGAGGCGCTGATCGCGCAGGTGACGAGGAGATTGTCACACTCGGCGGGTTTCGGCGTGAGGATGCGGTAGGGGATTTCGTAGATCGGCGGGATCACGAGATAACCGCCTTCGTTGATGACTTCTTTCCCATCCGGAGTGGCGAGACGGCGCACGACGTGCGAGTCCACCGGAAAGCTGCCGAGGGCGATCGCATCGGGCTTGCCGAGGTCGTCGAAGAGATCGCGCTGGGTCATGACGAAATCCCCGATGAAGCGGCGGCCCTCGCGG
>JALRFZ010000593.1 GCA_023253615.1 Verrucomicrobiales bacterium
CCCGAGGTCGAGGCACTCGCCGACAACGGCGGGCCCACCCTCACGGTGGCACCGCGTCTGGGCAGTCCCATTCTCGATGGCGGCGGTGCCTTGGTCGATGCACCGTCCGTCGATCAGCGGGGCGAGCCGCGTCCGATCAACGGCGTGGCCGATCTCGGTGCCTTCGAGGGGAAATTCCAGCCCGATGCGCGGATTGGCGCGTTGAGCAATCCGGCGACGCATCGCATCGACAATTTCTACACCACGAGCGGGGCGGGGCAGGTGCTGCCCGTGAAATTGAAAGGGACGAAGCCGCGTGCCTTCCACGTGTCGGTTCAGAACGACGGAGAGATCGACGATCATCTGTTTGTCACCGGAACGAAGGCGGCGGGCTCGATACGGTTCACGGCGCTCCGCATCACCGGCACGGTCGAGAACATCACCGCGGCCCTCATCGCCGGATACCAGTTCGACGAAGTCGAGCCGGGGGCGGTGAACGTGATCCAGGGCACGGTGAAGGCGCGGTCGAAAAAAGTGCGGGCGAGGCAGACGCTGGCCTTCTCCGTGCGCAGCGACAACGCGGCCGCTCCCGACACCGTCCTCGCGGGAATCAGCTCGGCAAAAGTGAAACGCAAAAAGAAGTGAGATGATGTGGGCCGGGCGTCGCAGGCCGGGCCTCGCGCGCCGGGCCTCGCCCTCCGCGGATTCTCCGGCGGTGAAAACTCCCCCTTGGTCGAGCGGGGGAAGGGGGCTACAATCCCGGCTCTGCGATGCCGATCCCGCCATCAGACCCCGCGACCCGCGCCCTCGTCGAGGTGACGCCCTTTTCCCTCGACGACGAAGCGTTGCTGCCCCTCGCGCTGGCGCGCTCGTGGCTCTCGGATGAGGAGCTCGCGCGCGCCGCGGCCTTCCGCTTTGAGATTCATCGCGATCGCTATGTGCGCGGACGCGGCATGATGCGCGCGCTCCTCGCGCGGCGGCTTGGCGCGGATCCCGCCTCGCTCGTCTTTGCGATGGGGGAGAAGGGCAAACCCTCTTTGGTCGGCGACCCGACCGGGTTCAATCTCTCGCATTCCGAGGGGCGCGGCGTGCTCGCCATCGGCGCGGTGGCCGATCTCGGCGTCGATATCGAGGGCTACGACCGGCGCGTCGATCATGCCGGCCTCGCGCGCCGCTGTTTCCGCCCCTCCGAGATCGCCTGGATGGAGGGATTCGCCGAGGACGAGAGGCATCTCGCCTTTTTCCGCATCTGGACCGCGAAAGAGGCGCGCATGAAAGCGACCGGCGAGGGTTTCCAGCTCTCCCCGCTGCGCATCGAGCTCGCCTTCGCCGGCGGGCATCCCGTGCGCTGTCTCGAGCCGGCCGATCCGCCCGCCCATCTCGTCGCCGTCGCGTTGCCGGACGAGGGGGCCGCCTGTGCCGTGGTGGCGATGGCACCGGTCGAGGTCGTCTGCGCCGAAGCCCCGCACTGGGGGTGAGCACGGGAAAAATCCTTTGGAAAGCCCCTTGTCCTTGCCCCGGGAACGCGCGATTCCTTTGTCAGAAATGTCACCTTCCCCCGAAGCTCTCGAATTCCAGCAGCGTCTGGCGGAAAACAACGCCCGCATCCTCGAGCCCGATCTCGACGACGGATTCGGCATTGTCACCGCCCGCACCGCGATCCATGCCGCGCCGGTGGCCGCCTGGGCGGCTGAGATGGCCGCCGGATTCGACCGTCCCTTCGCCGTCGCCGCTCTCGGGGGCACGGGCCGGGCGGAATTGACGCCGTGCTCGGATCTCGATCTCGTCTTTCTCTTCGCCGACCCGGTCGAAGCCCAGCCGACCCGTGGGTTCGTGCGTCAATTGCAGGAGGAGACGCTGCACACCCGCCGCTTCCGCGACCGCTTCGGCTTTTCGTTCCAGGGGCTGCCTTACGCCTTCGAGGACATCCCGAACATCCGGGAGAAAGATCTGAACTCCTTTCTCGATCTCGCGCCCGTGTTCGATCCGGCAGGGCTCTGCGAGGAATTCCGCGGCCGCATCCGCGAGAGCTACGATCCCTTCGAGCATTTCCTGCACGTGCGCCGGCTCTGGCTGCGGCAGCTCGAGCGCGCCGGAGTCACCGCCGAGCGGATCGATCGTTTCGACCTGAAAAACGACGCTCTGCGTGTCTTTCTCGCGGCGATCTGGACGCTCGGAGGGCGCGACTTCCGCCACAGCCACGACATCTACGCGGAGCTGCGCGCCGACGATCCGCGCGATCTCGAGGCCTTTTATTTCCTGCTGCGGCTGCGTTGCTGGATCCACCTGCGCCGCCCGCCCGGCGGCATCGCGACCGCGCTCGGCAGCCACGAGGAGGATCTCATGTTCTTCGACGAGTTCGATTCGTTCGGCGATTGGCTCCCGGAAGGCGCGGTGACCACGGAGCGTTTCGAATTCGCCGAGGAGGT
>JALRFZ010000614.1 GCA_023253615.1 Verrucomicrobiales bacterium
CCACTGCTCGCGCGGGTAGTCGCGCTCGTAGCCGTTGCTGTCGGAATAGCGCGCCACATCGAGCCAATGCCGCGCCCACTTCTCTCCGTGGCGCTCGCTTTGCAAAAGGCGCTCGACCAGTTCGCTCACCGCCGCCTTCGAGTCGGCGACGTTTGCCTTTTCAAACTCGGCTATCTCCGAGGGTGATGGTGGCAGGCCGATGACATCGAGATACAAGCGCCGTGCGAGCACTGCGCTTTCCGCCTGCGGCGCGGGTGACAGTTTTTCCTCGCGCAACTTCGCGCCAACCAGCGCATCGACCGGATGCGTGCCCGCTGGCACGGGGGCCTTCACCGGTGGCTCAAAGGCCCAGTGCTTCGCGTAATCCGCGCCGGAGGCAATCCAGCGCCGCAAGGTGTCGATCTGCGTCGGCGACAGCGGTTTCTTTTCCTTCGGTGGCGGCATCACCTCGTCCGCGTCATGCGAAAGCACACGCGCCAGCAACGCACTCGCGTCCGGCTTGCCCGGCACGATGACCGCCCCATCCGAATCCCCGCCCTTCAGCGCCGCTTCCCGCACATCCAGGCGCAGTCCCGCCTTTCGGCTTTGCTCGTCTGGCCCATGGCAGTGGAAACAGTGCTGCGAAAGGATCGGCTGCACCTCCCGGGTGAAATCCGGCCCGGGCACTGCCGCCTGCGTGGTGAACGAAACGGCAAGTAACGCGGCGAGCAGTACTGGGAATCCTGTCAGCTGATGGGAAACAGCCAAATGCCTCTGAATCCGTGGAAGCCTGGTCGTCTGTATTTGATTTGGATGACGTGATTTTTTCATCCGAAGTAGGAGCTGACGGGTGCCGCGGGATCATCGGCGATGTGAATCCAGAGGTGCACGTGCGGTGCGCCGCGGAAGAACCACACGAAGGCCGGGCCCTCGATGCGCCACACGTCCCACTCGCCGTCGGCACCCATGTCGAACTGCTCGTAGAAAGCCATGCTGCACGCCTCGATGCCGCCTTGCTTCTTCAGGCAGCGCATCACCTGGCTGCGATACTCCTCGCGATACGGCTCGAGGAAGCTCGCGAGCATCTTGTCCACGGCCTCGCGCTGCTCGCGGCCCATTTCGGCAATCGGTAACCCCGGAAACGGCCCTTTCGGTCCGCGAAAGCGGATCTCCGCCTCACGACGGTCATCGCGCTCGATGCCAGGCCGCACCGTGGTGCGGTCGAGCGTCTTGCGCAGCAGCGCATCCACCCGCGCAATTTCCTTCGGCGTGGGATGGCGAAGCTGCCGGTCGAGGTCCGCCATCACCGCCGGATCGGTCACGCCGCAGGGCACCTGGTCCTTCACCCGCGCCCGGGCGCGCTGCTTTTCATCGAGCAGCGCATAGACCGCGTTCGCGAGCTTCGATTGATACCACCAGATGTTGTCGGGATGCCCGGTCTTTTCGAAAAAGCCCGAAGGTTGATGCCCATGCGCGATTCCGCCACCGAACGCCGATGACGTGTCGTGTCCGCTGCCCGCCCGCAGCGTGAGGTGAAAGCCCGTCACCAGACATTGGAAATGCTCCTGGTCCGGCGCGCCGAAAAACGCGATCGCCTGGTCCTCGCCCCAGTCGCCGCCGTAGTCATCCGTGGCCTGTTGTTGCAGTTTTTCTGTCCAGCCCGGAGCCAGCACGGTCTTCATCACCTCCAGCACGAGCGCCCGCTGGGCATCCGTGTAGAAATCGCTCGCCAGCAACTGCGGCGTGATCTTCCAGGCATTCGCCAGGTGCGTCCGCAGCAGCACGCCCTTCGGATCGGCGAAGTAAAGGGGCTTGCGCGCATACTGGATGTCCACCCGGTAGTCCCAGTCAAAGCACACCGCCCGGCGCTGCTCCGCGCTGAGGCTGTGATACAGCTCGCCCATCACCTCATGCGAGCCGGAGGCGGGGCGCTTCGCCGGGGCTGACTGGGATCTCGCCCTCGGTGTGGAGAGGACGGTGCCCGCCCCCACGGCCCCGGCGGAAAGGGCGAGGAAGCGTCTTCGGTTCAGGTCGGTTTTCGGGCTGATGGGCGGCTTCATGTCATCGATGGGATGCCGGCCTGACGGGACGGACTGACAGCAGTTTTCCGCATTCACCACGGTTCAACAAAGACGCGATTCCGTTGCATTCATAGATATTTTCCTAATCATCATTATCGTGTAGACAATGACGGAAGCCTGATCCGCCATCGTGGGTGCTAGCGCGCGTGGCATCGAAACCGGCGGACGGCAGATCCCATCCCAACACGCGGCCCCGACTCAAGGCGCACCGCTCGCGATCCATTCCGGGCGGACCCGCGCGAGGCGGAGCCATTCGCGCCGGTGGAACTCACCTCCCTCGTAGAGGCAGAGCAAGGTGCCGTCGGGCAACTCCGCCAGCGCGGAATAGGCCGCGGGTCCCTCGTGAAGGCGACGGGAGTGAGTCCAGGCGCGTCCCTCATCGGAGCTGAGGCGGAGGGTCAGGTCGATCCGGTCACCGGTGGGACGTCCGTCCGGTCCGAGGGTGGGATTCGGATTGGCGAAGACGACGCGGCCATCGCGCAGAGTCAGGAACGAGGCCTGGCATTTCGGGCAGGGCAGGGTCCGTTCCAACGCGATCTCCGTCCAGGTCGATCCGCCGTCGGTGCTGGTGGCCGTGCCGCGCCAGCCCTGCCAGCCGCCCTGCATCCGCGTGTTCACGACGAGGGTGCCGTCGGACCGTTCGATGACCTGACATTCGTTGCCTCCGGTCCGGATCGGTGCGCTGATCGTCCAGGTCTCGCCGGCGTCGTCGCTCAACATCATATGGCTGTTCCACTCGCTGTCGGCACTGCGCGGCTTGCCGCGGTCGATGCGGTGGTCGCAGGGGATCACGAGGCGGCCGGCGCGCGGCCCGTGGCGAAGTTGGATCCCTATCCCGGGCCCGGTGGCGACCCACGCCCAGTCGGGCTTGGTCACGCTGGCGCCCAGGTCCCGTGGTTCGCTCCAGGTGATCCCGTCATCGGTGCTTGAGGCGATGAGAACGGTCTTGTTGTCGCGACAAAAGGGCAACCAGATCGTGCCCGACGTCTGGTCGACGACAGGACAAGGATTGCCGATCGTGATCTTGGCGTCACCGCCCTCCTCATGCACGATCGCCTGCGGCGACCAGGTCTGTCCGCCATCGGTGCTCCGCTTCCGGAGGAGATCGACGTCGCCATGGTCGCCCGGGCCCGTCTTGCGGCCTTCGCAAAAGGCGAGGACGCTTCCCTTCGGCGTGACCAGCAGGGCCGGAATGCGGTAGGTGTGGTAGCCGTCCTGTCCGGCGGTCCAGAGGTCGGACTGCTCCGGTCCGGCGGTACCGAGGGCCGCTCGGTAGAATTCCCAGTTCGCTTCACCGAGGCCCCGCAGCAGCGCGAGGGTGTCGTGCCCCACCTCCGGCACCTCGGTGAAGGAGTGTTCGAGATCCAGCGTCCGGAGATGGGACGAGAAGGCGCGGTTCAATTCCGCCGTGAAATCGAGGCTGCCAACCGCTTGGCGAAGGCGCACGCGCCCGCGGACCTGGTCGGCGTGTTGGCCGGCGAGGGTGAGGGGACTTTGCCCGCGAAAGTAGGCGAGGTCGCCGCCGAAGGTTTCCCCGAGAATGCGTTCGCGCTCGGCGGGATTCCCGGTGGCACGCGGTCCCTGGAATTCCAGATCGAGCGGCCCTCCGGCGAGGATCGAGACGGCTCCGAAAACTTCGGGATGTTTCAGCCCGAGTCGGGCCGCGCCGTAGCCGCCCATGCTGAAGCCCTCGAGGATGCGGCCCTCCCGGCTCGCGAGGGTGCGGAAGGTGGTATCGACGTGGGGCACGAGTTCCTTCACCACCACGGTCTCCATTGGCACCGCGCCGTCCTTCGAATCGCACCACATGCTGGTGGCGAGTCCGTTCGGGAAAACGATGAGCATGGGTGGAATCTTCCCCTCGCGCATGGCGCGATCGAAGAATGCGGAGAGCGGCGCGATGCCCGGAAGGCCACCGCCCGTGCCGTGCAGCCAGTAAAGGACGGGAAACCGCCGGTCTTTTTCTTTGTCGTAGGCGTCCGGTGTGAAAACGTGGAAACTCACTGTCGTCTTCGCGGCCTTGCTTTCGAAGGTGTGGCGCGCCACTCCCGGTGCCGTCACCTCCGGCGTGATCCAGGCCCGCTCGCGGGATTGTCCGCACACGACCAGCGGCATCGCGACAATCAGGAGGGTGTAAAAAAGGTGTACGGGCTTCATGGGAATTCGGGGGGACGACAGTCCGCTTCCATCATTCCGCTTCCCGGGACTCCGGACAAAGGCGCGGTTGCGTTGGGGGGCTTTCCAGAGGTGTGTTTTTCTTGGAATTTGCCACGCCTTCCGGCCCGGAATGGGCAATTCCGCCGCGGCCGTTCGCCAGAACCCGGGGGAATACCTCACCGCGATGGGGCGGCAAGGATGACGGGCGGCGGATTCCGATTCAAGACGGTTTGATCTCCGATGAGACCCTGTCGTAGCGGAAAGCCGCACAGCCCCACCTCGATGTTCCTGCGACCGGAGCGCTTCAGGACAGGATCTCTTTCACGACCCGCCCATGCACATCGGTCAGCCGATAATCGCGCCCCGCGTGGCGATAGGTCAGTTGTTCGTGATCGATGCCGAGGAGATGCAGGATGGTAGCCTGGAGGTCGTGGACGTGCACGGGGTCGCGGACGACGCCGTAGCCGAAGTCATCGGTGGCACCGTGGACGTGCCCGGCCTTCACCCCGCCGCCGGCCATCCAGATCGTGAAGGCGTTCGGATGATGGTCGCGCCCGTCGCCGCTCACGCCGCGGCGCACCTCGCCCATCGGGGTGCGGCCGAACTCGCCTGCCCAGACGACGAGGGTTTCGTCGAGCAGGCCGCGTTGGTGGAGATCGCTCACGAGAGTGGCGAAGGTGCGGTCGAACTGCGGGCAGAGGACGTCGCGCACGCGGGAGGCATTGCCGGCGTGGGTGTCCCAGAGCGGACTCCCCTTCACTTCCTTGTCTCCCTCGCGGGGCCAGTTGACCTGGACGAGGCGGGTGCCGGCTTCGATGAGCCGCCGGGCAAGGAGGACGCTCTGGCCAAACTTGTGGCTGCCGTAGGCCTCGCGCAGGGCGGCAGGTTCCTTTTCCACAGAGAAGGCAGCGCGGCTTGATTCCGCGTGGAGGAGATCGAAGGCGCGCTGCTGCATGCCCGAGAGTTCGGTGACCGCTCCGCTGCGGACACTGCCGGAGAAATGGGCATCCATCTGCTGGAGAAGGTCGAACCGTTCCGCGAGGCGGACACTGGTGAGACTTTCCTCGAGGGTGAGTCCCTCGATGCGCATGGGAAGCTGCGAGGGGTCGCACTTCATGAGGGTGGGATGCCATGGGGATCCCATGAAGCCCCCGTTCTGACCCGGCCAGACAATGTGTCCGTCATTGTAGATTTCGTCGGGCAAGGCGACCGCAGACAGCGGGGAGGTGGTGCTGGGTTTGAGGGCACCGATGGCTGCGGCGAGACTCGGCCAGTCATCCGGGCTGGGCGGCACGTTCTCGGCTTTGCTGAGGGGTTCGTATCCCGTGAGCATGTAGGCTCCGCTGGTGCTGTGCGAATGGATATCCGTGCACATGCTGCGGATGACCGCGAGGTGATGAGCGATGCCCGCTGTGTGCGGCAGGGTTTCGCAGAAATGCATGCCCGGGACGCTGGTCCGGATGGACCGGAATCCATTGCGGATGTCCGCCGGTGCCTCCGGTTTCGGATCGAAGGTTTCGTGCTGTGGGGGACCGCCGCTCAGAAAGAGAATGATGCAGGATTTGGCGCGCCCGAAGG